>CAZTDC010000285.1:0-4734 GCA_964612165.1 uncultured Salinivenus sp. | reverse complement strand
TACGACCTTGCGCTCCACTACAATCTGGACAATTGGACGCTTGAGGCGTCCCGCCTGTTCTACCTAGAGGACACGGTGTCCATGCGCCTCCGGAGCCCGTGGGATGGGATGTGGGGCCTGAGTCTTCGCCGCACCGACGACCGGGGCTGGATTGACGGCGTTCTCTACGAGCACATCAATACCATCCAGCAGGATGCCCTGCCGGGGGCCCCACGTGGACGCGCCGACTACTACAACCACTTCATTTTCCGGACTGGCTGGGCCTACAAGGGCACGGTACTTGGAAATCCGGTGATGCGATTTTCTCCGGACCGCGGTCGAGTAGACAACAATATGATCGTCGCCCATCACTTGGGCGTGACGGGCACTCCAGCCCCGCGACTCAACTACAAGGTTCGTCTTACCTACAGTCGCAACTACGGAATCTGCGAGGATCGGGTTGTTTCGGGAACGTGCAGAATTCTCTTCAACGAACCCGTTCCCCCGGACCAAAATGTGCGTCCGCGCGGCGAATTCCGTGAGGACCAGTACTCCGTGTTCGGCGAGGTTCGCTACCGCTTCTCCAGAATTTCTGCCCTCCAGATTATCGGCTCGGCCGCTGCGGACGTGGGCACGTTTTACGGAAAGCGCTGGGGCCTTCGCCTCGGCCTGCGATGGGACGGCTCACTTTCCCTTCCCTGATCCCCCATCGGCGGAACGTTCAGGGCCACGCAGCTACTCCGCAACCGCCGCCCCTGCTCGCTGCTGGAGCTGCTCGTAGAGACTGGACGCCTCCCGAAGAAGCGGGTCGGGGACCTCTGCCCGATCCACGTCGTGCTCACGGGGGGAGCGCACCTGGTCGGCCTGAGCGGTGAGGCTGTCGTCAGGAATGTCGAGCTGGTCGGACAGCCCCGAGAGCGTCGACTCGGGCTCGTCGGTCAGTCGGGCGTAGGACAGGAGGACGGTCGAGTCGTCAGCGTGCTCCAGAACGGACCGGTATGCTGCCACCCAGTATTGCACCCAGAAGGTGAGGGTATTCGGATCGGCAGCGTCGTCGAGCCATCCGTCGAAGTTTACCGGCCGCAGTCCTTTGCCAAACTCGTGATGGCCGATGGCCTCCATGTACTCACGGACGAAGTCATCCTCCTCGTGGATCTCCAGGAAGCGCTGGTGCTGCCGAAACATGGAGGCGGCCTGCTGCACCGGCTCGCGGACGGGGATGACAATCGTGCCCTGACGGAGAGGAGCGGGCGGATCGGCGAGGCGAGCGATGTTGAGGTTGTTCTTCGAGAGGTAGCGCAGCGAAGCGCCCGCCTCTTTCTCCCGGACCGCCACGACCTTCTGCATGTGGGTCTCGAAAAACCGGTTGAACTCCGGATTGTGGTCGTCTTCCCTCCAGGGATGAATCTGATCTTCCTCGTAGTGGCCCGGCCAGAAGTGTTTCCAAACCACCTCTTCGAACGCTTCCGGGCTCGTGCCCGATACCTCAAGCCCGTCTCCGTGGGCCCGCTCGCGGGTCGTGTCCTCCGTCGCGAACGAGCTCGAGAACTGGTTCCAGAACATCGGGCACAGGACAAAGGGCATGTCCTGGTACGTATGGCTCGCAAAGTGGCCGGTCTGCCACAGTAGCTTGAGCAGGATGGTGGTCCCCGAACGGGGCAGAGCCGTGATGAACACCGGATGCTCGACGGGGCGAAGGTCCTCCTCAAACTGCATCTTTTCCACGTCGGCCAAGGCGTGCTGCGCGGTCCCGGCCCGGAAGGCAATGCGGTACAGCAGCCGGTCGAGCCAGCCGTAGCGTTCCTCAAAATTCATGACGCACGAACGCGTTGAACGAGCAGATATGCAAGGACGCCCACGACGATCGTCCCAAGCAGAAAGTCGATGCGCTGAAGGACGGCCAGCGTTCCCTGAAACGAGCCGATCCCGATTTTTTCCAGAAGCCAGACGACGCCGAGAGGGCCGCCGAGCGCCAGCACGCTTCCGCCGGCCAGAATGCCCAGCAGGACAAAGAGCCGTCGGGCGTGGTCCTGAAGGGCTTCCTCTTTTTCGGCGTCCGAGAGGGACGAATCCTGCAGTACCTGGAAACTGTCGGTGCCTCGGCGCGTGACGTCTCGGGCGTGCCGGGGCAGTTCCAGGTACTCAAGGGTGACGGCAAAGCCCACTACCACAAAAACGGCCAGTGCGAGGTTCATTCACCCGACGCGTCTGCTTCAACGGCAGCCGACTCCTGCTCTCCCTGCATCTTTCGATAGAGTCGCTTCAGCGGGAACCACAGGAACCCGAAGAGCGACGCCACGATGGCGGCGAGAGCGGCGAGGAGCGTGCCGATCCCAGAAATCACGCTCCCAGGCCCGCCGTAGGCGTAAGCGGCATCTGGCAGTCCAAGTAGGGCGAGACCGGTCCCAAAAACGACGAGAAGGAAGCGGATGCGTGTGTTCATAGGCGTTGGATGGTCGAATTTTAAAGGGCTCCCGAAGCAATTCGCAGGAGAGGAAAAGAATCTCAGCTTGGATGTATCTAGATGCAAGATGGATGCCTCAAAGGAAAACCACAAGTTTCCCGGCCCGAAGGTTTGTGACGACACCCTAAAGATTCTCCACATTCGGGATATCGACCGATCCCCCATCACCGAATGGTCTCCTGTTGGCCTTCTTTCCTAAGATTGCCCTACCCGACGTCAAGAACAAAAAGGCCCGCTCCCTGGATGGGAACGGGCCTCATTGTGATCGTCAGTGAAGCTGGCTGAACTACTGAAAGCCGATTTTGACGTCGATCCGTCGGTTTTGCAACCGGCCTTCGTCGGTTTCATTTGTGGCAATCGGTTCCGATTCACCCCGGCCCATGGCGCGAATGCGATCGGCCTCTAGGTCCATGTTTGCCATCAGGTATTGATGTACGGCTTTTGAGCGCTGCTCGCTCAGCTTCATATTCATCGCGTCGTTGCCCTCGGCATCCGTGTGTCCAGAGATGGTGATCGGGCCGGGAAACTCACGAATCACCTGTTGCAGCTTCGTCAGAAGGCCAAAGTTCTTGGGTTGGATCTCCGAAGAGCCACTGGCAAAGTTCAGACCTTTCATCCGAACAATCACGGCGTCCCCGCTGGTGAGCACCTCTGCCTCATCGGACTGAAAGACCCCGCGCACTCGATTCAGGATCTGTTCTCTCTCGCGCTGCGTCTGCAGTTGGGAAGACACGTCTTCCTCTCGTTTTTCTAGGGTTGCAAGGCGGCTGTCAAGCGAGTCGACCACCTGTTGGAGCTGATCGATGCGCCCCTGACGCTCCTGAAGCGTCGCCTGCAAGTTTTTTCGGTTTTCGTGCTGGCTCTGAACGGCAGTCACGAGTCGCTCGGCGGCAGCATCCGGACCACTGCCAAAGGTGACGGTTGTCCCGAGTGCCTTCGCAATGCGGGCCATGTGCGTCTCGTATTGCAGAAGGGCCTTCTCGGCGTTCCGCTCAACGTCGTCATCGATCTGCTTGGCCATCTTGGCCAGGAGGCGGGCGTGCGCAAATTGCTCGGTGGCCTGTTCGGCCAGCACCCGGCTTTCGTCTCGGTTGTACCGATCGGTTCTCAGAATCTGCTCGGCCTTCTTGAACTTCTTGTCTGCCTCTTTCCAGGTCTGAGGAGCCCATTCCTTCGCTTCCGCCTTTCGAGCATCCGTTCGGTGCTCCCGAGCCGTCCCCAAGAGGTTCTCCTCGATGGCGTTCAGTTCTGCCTTTCGGTAGTAGTTGGTGGCTTCCTCCGCGTCTTCACGCGCATCGTTCTGATCTCCTTTTTCGACTTCGCTGCCCGCACTACGGAGGGCCTCCTCCCCCTCGTACCACTGTCCTTTCGAGAACTCAGGAGCACGAGCCTCAAGCGCCGCGTCGCGGGCGGCAAACGCGTCTTCGAGAATAACGCCTCCGATATCCGTGAACTTCTTGGCGTCCGCAAGTCGCTTGAACCCGCGCTGGACGGCGTTCTGGATGTCTGAGATTTTATCGCCCTCCTTCATCTTTTTTTGTGCGTCATTGCGATATTCGGATGCATCAGCGAATGCATTGGGCGAACTAAGGTGAAGGTTGTTGGAGCGGGCCTGCACAACGGCATCGTGGAGGCGTTGCACCTCTGCCTCAATGTTCTGGGTGTTTGTCGTGATCTTTTGGGCGAGTGCCGCCGGCACCAGAAGAACGGCACAGAGGGTGAATAGAAAGCTGAAACGTACGAAGGATGTCATAAGTGGCGAAGTAGAGTGCCAGAGTCAGTGAAGGAGCGTCAGCGATCCCGTGCTCGATCGATAGAGGCGAGTATAAGCGAACCCGCCAATCAGAAGGAGGACTGTCTCACTAAGAGCCTGACCTTGAATCTACGTTCTGACTGGCTCAACGACGTGCTCTAACGGCACGCTGGGGGCGTGTTCTAACGGACTGTTGTCAGTGCACCAATGTGGCGCCAGGGATGTACCACTGGTTCGTTTCCGGGTACGAGAGGCGCACAGCCCCCCCGATCCGCGACCTAAATTTCCGACCTGAAAGGAGTGTCGGAAGCCGAGATGTCGTGTTTGGGGAGCTGCCCTTCTCAGCCGCCGAGGACGCGAAAAGAGAGGACCGCACCAGTCCTCGATAGACGGCAGGACGGATTCGCGTGAATGGACATGTGAGGATCCTGACCGGTCTTCGTTCCCACGCAAACGACCCCCATTTCGGAGATGCGTACGGCCTGCCCGCAGGGTCCTACTGCGTGGCGATGATCGGTCCGTTAGGGACGCAGTCTAA
>CAZTDC010000284.1:0-4782 GCA_964612165.1 uncultured Salinivenus sp. | reverse complement strand
CGACCATGATGTCTTTGTCGCCCCGGTCGAGCATGCCCGTCATCATATAGAGCATCGCGTCCATCGCGTAGGTCACCGCCGACATGCGGGCAATCTTCTGCTTCACCAGTTCGAAGTCCGCCAGGGGGCGGTCGAACTGATAGCGCGTCTGTGCCCATTTGATGCCCTGTTCTTTCGCGGCCTTTGCGGCCCCGGTGACGCCGGCACTCAGCGTGCATCGGCCGTAGTTGAGGCAGGAGAGCGCGACCTTGAGGCCCGAGCCTTCCTTGTGCAGCAGGTGCTCCTTCGGCACGCGCACGTCGTTGAAGCGGAAGCGCGCCTGCCACGTGCCCCGAATGCCGGTTTTGGCGCGGTTCTTTTCGAAGATCTCGACGCCGTCCATGTCGGGCGTCACGATGAGGGCATTCACGCCCTTCTGCTCCAGCTCGCCCGTCTCCGGGTTGGGCACCATGTTCTTGCACATCACGGTCAGGAGCCCGCTGAAGGCGCCGGAGGTGGACCACTTCTTCTCGCCGTTCAGGATGTAGTCCCCATCCTCCGTCCGCACGGAGAAGGACTCTTGATTCCCGGCGTCCGACCCCACGTTCGGCTCCGAGAGGCAGAAGGCACTGAGCTTCTCGTTGGCCACCATCGGCAGGTACTCCTCCTTCTGCTCCTCCGTCCCGAACATCACGAGGGCCTTGCAGCCAATGGACTGGTGGGCCGACACCAGTACGGCGGTTGAGGAGCAGTAGCGCCCAATCATCTCCAGCACACGATTGTAGCTGGTGACGCCGAGCCCAAGCCCGCCGTGCTCCTCGGGAATGATCATCCCCATCACGCCCATATCGAAGAGTCGATCAATGACGTCCTGGGGAATGTACTGCTCCTGGTCAATCTCGACACGTGGATGCTCGTTCTCCAGGTACTCTTCCAACTCCCCGAGAAGCTCGTCGCACTTTGCGCGCTCCTCGTCACTTTCGTGGGGATAGGGAAACACGACATCTTCTCGGAAACGGCCCCAGAAGGCATTCTTGATGAAGCCCATGTCCTCGGGCTCGGGGCCCATCATGGTCTCGATATTTTCGATCATCTTCCGATCTTCCTTCGAGACGCCCTTGATGTTGCTCAGTCCTTGATTTGACATAATCGAAGTGGGTTTTTGGTGCCAGCCAACGTGTCGTGCGCACAAGCCGTCCCAAAAACCAGGAACAGAAAAACGGTCCACCGGATCGGGGTCACCGACGGGGGGACCGACGCGGGTGCGCAGCCGGGTCTGCTGGAATTGGAAGTGCTTCCAACAGCGGCAATTGATGATAAGTGTAGGACCGCCACCAGTTCCTCTGCCCCCTCCTTCTCGGACGAAATCCCCCTACTCTTCACCAGTCTCAAGGTCGATCCCAATCCCCCGGCTCGCCCCCCGCAGTCCGACAATCCAATCTTGGTCGAGGGGCTCGTCTCCCCCGTATTCAAAGCAACCGGGCGACGGATACAGACACATCCTCTCCGCAAACGGGAGAAACGAACCCGACGTCTTCCCTCTGCTCGATCACAATTTTAACACACGATCGCACTGACCATGGTCGGATCCGGTTGCGCTCGCCAGCATCGAGCGATACGTTTGGAAAGACGTATTTCCACGAACCGGTCTTTTGCTCATGTCCGACTCGTTCGCCGATCAGCTTCGCCAGATTGCGACCAAGAAGGAAAGTGCCGTCTGTGTCGGTCTCGACCCCGACCCCGAACAGCTCCCACTGCCTCTTCGCGACGGGCGCCTCTTGACCGACGCCATCCGCGAGTTCTGCGCGACCATCGTGGAGGCCACCGCGCCCTACGCCATCGCCTTCAAGCCCAACTTCGCCTTCTTCGAAGCCCTCGGCCCCGCCGGCCTTACGGTTCTGGCCCGGGTCACAGCTGCGATCCCCGACGATTGCCTCCTCATCGCCGATGCCAAACGGGGCGACATTGGCAACTCGGCCGCATTTTATGCGCAGTCGATTTACGAAGAAATGGGCTTCGATGCCTGTACCGTGTCTCCGTACCTGGGACGCGACAGCATCATGCCCTTCCTCAACTACGAGGACAAATGTACGTTCGTCCTCACCCGGACCTCCAACGACGGGGCTGCGGACCTACAAGAGGCCTGCACGTGCAACGGAACGCCCCTCTACCGGCACGTGGCCCAGCAGGTGGCTGACTGGTCGGCCCAGAGAAACGGAACGGCAGGCCTCGTGGTGGGCGCCACCGCCCCCGAGGCCCTCTCCGAACTCCGCGGCGATTGCCCCTCCCTTCCCTTCCTCGTTCCCGGGGTGGGCGCACAGGGCGGCGATCCGGCCGACGTGATGGACGCGGCGCAGACGGAGGAGGGCCCCGTCCTCGTCAATTCCAGCCGAAGCATTCTCTACGCCTCCAACGAGGCCGATTACGCCGACGCGGCGGCCGAGGCGGCCCGACGCTTGCGGGCTGCCCTGAACGAGGCATGAGTCCGGTCAACATCGATGAGTCCGTTGCGTCGTCCCCCTTTTCTCGATCTTCCCTCCACAATGAAAGCCCTGCTCCGACTCCTCATTCGGGAACGCGTGGTCATGAGCGTGATCGTCTTCAACGGCGCGGCGGTGTTTTTCCACGCGTTCGAGCAGTTCCCGGAGCCGCTGCGCGACACACTGTACTGGGTCGATTATGCCTGCACCGTCTTCTTCGTGGTCGAGATCTCGACGAAGATCACGTTCTGGGGTTGGCTCCCGTTCTGGACCGACGGCTGGAACCGATTCGACTTTGTGGTAGTGGTCCTCAGCCTGCCCCTTCTTCTTTCCCCCACGCCCGCCTTCGCTCTTGAAGGCTACAGTGCCATCCTTCTGCTGCGTCTCGGGCGCCTCATCCGGCTTCTCCGGCTGTTCTACTTCATTCCAAATCAGCACGAGATCCAAAAGGGCATCGCGCGAGCCCTCCGCGCCTCTGTCGGGGTCTTCCTGGCGATCTTCCTCTACATGTTTACGCTCACCCTCTTCTCCCACTCCTTCTTCCACAGCTACGCCCCCGCGCACTTCGGCGACCCGCTCCTCTCCATGTACTCGATGTTTCAGATCTTTACCGTCGAGGGCTGGTACGAAATTCCGGATCAGATTGCCGAACAGGCCGGCGGGCCGATCGGCGCCTTCGCCCAGGTGTACTTCGCGTTTGTCGTGCTCACGGGGGGCATCCTGGGCCTCTCCCTTGCCAACGCCGTGTTCGTCGACGAGATGGTGGTCGACAATACCAAACCGCTGGAGGAAGACATCGACGCGCTCCGGCAGCGGCTCGACGAGCACATGGCCGAGTCGAAGACCCAGCGGGCGGAGCTGGCGGCTCTGATTACGGAGCTGCGCGACCAACTGGACGACGGTCCAACTGACAGGAACTGACGACCGGCGCTGGCAGTGGACGGGTTCTTTTTACCTCTCCGACTTTCTAACCGCCCTGTCCAGTTGGATCAGTCTTTCTCTATCTTCGGCGTGCGCTCAAACCGGGTGGTGCTGTCCTGAACGAACTCGTTCTCCGTCGGGACGTAGCGGCGCTCTTCGACGTGGAAGACCTCGTCCTCGATGGTGACGCGATTGTAGAAGTTGGTGGGTCCGTGCGGCGAGCGCCATCGGTTGCTTGTGGCCGTCCCGGCACTGGCCACCACAATGCGACGCTCCCGCGGGATGATCGTTAGCGGTTCGATGTGGGAGATGTGGAGATGCCCACAGAGAATGAGCTCCACCCCCATCTCGACGGCCGCGTCGAGCGTCTTCCGGGCCTGACGGGCCACGTCGTGAGGCCCCAGAGAACGAATCTCAGTGAGGTGGTGATGCACCACGAGCACCTTGAAGACGTCCTCGTCCACCGACGCAAAGTACTGCCGTAAGGCCTCTCGATCGGCGGGCCCTACGCGTCCACCTTTGATCGTAGCACCGTAGGCGGTGGAGAGGCCGAGCACACTGACGGTCTCGGTCTCGAAGGTAGGCGCAAGGTCGTCGGTCACGTACTGCCGGTAGCGACGGAGGGGTGTGGCCAGCCGGCGATAGGGCCGCCACCAGGGATAGACGTCGTGATTGCCCGGTACGACCAGGGTCGGCGGCTGAATGGCGTCGAGCATGCGAAGGGCCCCTTCAAACTCGCTCGGCCGAGCACGCTGGGTCAGGTCGCCGCTCAACACCGCCAGATCGACAGCGGCGTCGTTGACCTCCTGCACGAGGGCCTCCACGATGCCGGGATGCGCAATGCGCCCGAAGTGAAGGTCCGAGAAGTGAGCAATTGTCATGAACTCTGCCTCGTCGTGCTATCGGCCCGTGAGGACAGGTTTCGTCCCATGCAGAAAGCTCGGAGCAATGGGACTATAATGCGTGATACGTGAAGCGTGACCATCCGGCAACGACCGCATTCACGCATCACGATTCACGCATCTCACCCCCAGGGGAATGCACTCAGTCTAAAAGGAAATCTCCTTCCAGGGCAGGAAGCAACCATCTAAAGGAGCAAATTCATCGGCTCCTCCAGGTACGAGCGCACGCTGTCGAGGAATTGGGCACCGGTGGCCCCATCGACGACCCTGTGGTCGCAGGACAGGGTCACCTTCATGCGCTTGCCCGGCACCACCTCTCCGTCCTCCACGACCGGCGTGTCGCGGATCTCGCCAATCGCCAGGATCGCCGAGTTGGGCGGGTTGATGATGGCGGTAAACTCCTCGATGCCGAACATGCCGAGGTTGCTGGTGGTGAACGTCGCCCCTTCAAACTCCTCCGGCTCCAGATCACGGGTCTGGGCCCGCTCAGCCAACTCTCG
>CAZTDC010000283.1:0-4794 GCA_964612165.1 uncultured Salinivenus sp. | reverse complement strand
CCAGTCGCGGCCTCGGGGCCGCCATCGCCCGTGCTTTTGCCCGCGAAGGCGCGGATGTCGTCGTTAATTACTACGAGAGTGAAGACGCCGCTCACACACTCGCCGAAACCCTAACTGAGGAGCACGACGGAACCGCACTCGCCGTACAGGCCGACGTTCGCGACCACGCCGCTGTGCGAGAGATGGTTGACACGGCGGCCGATCACTTCGGCACCCCCGTCACCACCGTCGTTCACAACGCCCTCGTTGACTTTCGCTTCGATCCGACCGCCCGCGCCGAGGCCGACGAGATCAACTGGACCGACTACCAGTCCCAGATCGACGGGTCCGTGCAGGGGGCTCTTCACCTCCTGCAGGCCAGCCTGCCCGGGATGGAAGAGGCGGGCAGCGGTCGCTTCATCGGCATTGGCTCAAACCTCGTGCAGGATCCCGTCGTCCCATATCACGACTACACGACGAGCAAGGCCGCGCTCCTCGGCTTTGTGCGCAACATGGCCAGTGAGCTCGGAGAGAAGAACGTCACCGTCAACATGGTGTCCGGCGGTCTTCTCGACGAAACGGACGCCAGCGCCGCCACGCCCGACGAGGTGTTCGACCTCATCGCCCAAAACACGCCCCGCGGGCAGGTGACGACGCCCGAGGAGGTGGCCGATGCCGTTCTTATGATGGCGTCGCCGTGGGCCCGGGCCGTAACTGGCCAAAATCTCATCGTCGACGGTGGTCTCGTGATGCGGTAGCGTGGAACCGAACCGGCCGAGCTTCGTGCAGCCGGTCCGCGATTTCCGTCACACAGCTTCCTCGATCAAATGGCCACCGTCAGCCAAGGCGACCTCATCGAGCTCGACGTCGAAAAGTTTGCCGACGAAGGGCAATCGCTGGCCCGTGTGGACGGCTACGTGGTCTTTATCGACGGTGCTGTGCCGGGCGACCGCGTCAAGGCCTACATTCACCGGACGAAGTCCAGCTACGCGGAGGCCAAGCTCGACACGCTGCTGGAGCCGAGCGACCTGCGCACCGAGCCCCGCTGCCGCTACGCGGACACCTGCGGGGGCTGCAAGTGGCAGCACGTCGAGTACGAGGCGCAGCTGGAGATGAAACAGCAGAGTGTGCGGGAGGCCTTTCAGCAGCACACCGAGTTTGAGGACGTGGACGTGCACCCGACGATTGGGTCGCCGAAGGAGTTCTTCTACCGCAACAAGATGGACTTCGACTTCAGTGCCGACCGCTGGCTCACCCGCGACGAGATCGACACGGGCAAGGAGTTCGACACCGACTTTGCCCTCGGCCTCCATGTGCCTGGTAACTTCTGGAAGGTGCTCGACCTGCAGGAATGCCATCTCCACTCCGAGCTCAGCGCGCGCCTCGTGAACGGCATTCGCGATTTTGTAAAAGAGCAGGGCTGGGCCCCGTGGGACATCCGCAACCACGAGGGCTTCCTGCGCCACCTCGTCCTCCGCTCCGGGGAGCAGACGGGCGACTTCATGGTGAACCTCGTCACCTACGGCGCCCCTGACGATCGCATCGCCGCGTTTGCCGATTTCCTCCAGTCAGACTTTCCGGAGGTGACGACGTTCGTCCACACCAATCACACCGGCAAGTCGCAGAATCCGGAGGGTGAGGAGCAGGTCGTCTTCGGTCCTGGCGTCATCTACGACGAGATCGGCGACTACCGCTTCGAGATCAGCCCTAGCTCGTTCTTCCAGACCAACACCCTGCAGGCCGAGCAGCTCTACGAGGTGGCCTGTGATTTCGCCGACTTCCAGCCGTCCGACCGCCTCTACGACCTCTACTGCGGCGCCGGGACCATCTCCCTATTCATGGGCGAGCACGTGGACGAGGTGATTGGGGCGGAGCTGGTGGAGGACGCCGTGGCCAACGCCCGCACAAACGCCGAGATGAACGGGGTGGGCAACTGCACCTTCGTGAGCGGGGACCTGAAGAACCTGCTCACGCCCGACTTTGCCGAGACGCACGGCAAGCCCGACGTTCTCATCGTCGACCCGCCGCGGGCGGGCATGCACAAGGACGTGGTGGCCCAAATCGCCGACCTGGCCCCTAAGCGCTTCGTTTACGTCAGCTGCAACCCGCAGACCCAGGTGCGCGACCTGGAGCGCCTGCGCGACGTGTACCGGGTCGACGCCGTGCAGCCGGTCGACATGTTTCCGCACACTCCCCACATCGAGAATGTCGTGCGCCTGACGCGGCGGGCGGAGTGAGGGAAAGCGTCGATTCCTCCGAATTCCGCATTCGCTACTCCTGCCGCAGCGCCTCGGCCGGGTCGATTCGGGCCGTGGTCCACGCCTGGTAGCTCGCGGCGGCCAGCGACACGACGAGTGCCCCGCCGGCGGCCCCGAGAAAGACGAGCGGACTCACGTCGATGCGGTACGCAAAGGAGGCCAGCCACTGCTCGGCGAGGACGTAGGCGATGGGCGCGGCCACGATCATAGCCACCCCGACGAGCATAAGGAACTCCCGATTGAGCCGGAGCACAATCCCCGAGATCGTGGCCCCGAGGGCCTTGCGCACCCCAATCTCCTTCGTCCGCCGCTGCACCACGTAGGCGGAGAGGCCCACGAGCCCGAGGGCGGCGAGCAGGAGCGCAATGCCCGTGAGGCCCATGCCCATCTGCCCGATGCGCTGCTCCTCTTCGTAAAGGCGGGCCAATTGCTCATCCACGAACTCCGGATGGAACGGCGTGTCGGGCCGGACGCGTGACCACGCCGTCCGCAGCCGGTCGAGCCCGCTCTCCAAGGCCCGCGGGTCCAGGTGCACGAGGGCGGCGCGGACGTTCAGAGGGTCCATGTTCTCCACGCGGGGATGGACGCGGAGAAAGGTGGGCTGCACGCGCCGGTAGAGCGGCCGAAACTGGAAGTTGTCCACCACGCCGTCAATCGTGAGGCGGTCGGGCGACGGGTCTCTCGGCTCCACCACGACCGTCTTCCCTACCGGGGTGTTGTACCCAAGTGCCTCAACAGCCGCCCGATTGACGATCAATCGAGGAGTTCCTTGTCCGCCTGCTTCCTCCATCTTTTGCACAACGGGATGGTCGATGTCCAAGGCCGCGAACCAGCCGGGCGTCACGTTGAGCACGTCGCCGTTGCTGTGGATGCGATCGCTGTTCTGCGCCCGGTAGGTGACCTCGAAGCGGCCCGGCCCCGGCCCGATGCCCGCGCCCACGGCCTGCACCTCGGGCGCCCCCCGGAGGCGCTGCTTCAGGCGGCGGTATGTGTCGGCACTGTCCACGTCCGGCACTTCGACGAGGCCCTGCGTGCGAAAGCCCAGGTCTTTCGTCTGCAGATAGTGGAGCTGGCTGTTGACGAGCCAGGTCACGCTCCCGAGGCCAATGAGCAGGGCAAACTGGACGCCGATCAGTACGTGCCGCATCGACCATCCCTGCGGCCCGCCCTCGTCCTGCGAGCCCCGAAAGAGGGAGACGGCCTCTTTCCGCGAAAGCACCAGCGCCGGATAGGTGCCCGCCATGCCCCCGATGAGTAGGGCTATCCCCACGAGCCCCCCCAGAATGCCGGGCGCGGTGAAGAGACGAGGCTGGATCCCGGTGTTCATGACCTGATTGAACACGGGAATGAGGCCCTTGAGCGCAACGAGCACCACCGGCACGCAGAGCAGTGTGAGCACGATCGCCTCCGTCAGGGACTGCATCGCGACCCGGCCCCGACCGGCCCCCATTGCCTTCCGCACGCCGATGTCGTGGCGGCGCTCCGTGGAGAGGGCCACCGCGAGGTTCGTGTAGTTGATGACGACGATGAGTAGGATGAGGACCCCGATGGCTCCGAACGCCCACAAATAGCGCGGGTCGCGGTGTTGCTTCTGGTCGTAGAGCATGCGCGGGCCGAGGTGGATGTCCGTGAGGACCTGGGTCTGCACGCCCCCAAGCACGGCCCGCAGCTGCGGATCGTCGACGCGCGCCGGGCGCACCTCGTTCATGATGCGCTCGATCCGCGTGGCGAGGGTTTCCGACGTCTCCGCACCCGGCTTCAGCCGGAAGTATGTGTACGCTCCCCAGTTTTGAATCCGGTCCACGTGCAGGGCCACCTCGAAGGTGAAGTGCGAGTAGGACGGCACGTCCTCGATCACGCCCGTCACCTCCACGGTCCGCTCGCCCTGCTGGCGGCGAACGGTGAGCTGCTCGCCCACGACGTCGGTCCGTCCAAAGTACCGCTGCGCCGCCGATGCAGTGAGCACGGCGGTGCCCGGCGCATCGAGCGCCCGGTCCCGCGTGCCCCGCAGAAACTCGAACGTGAAGACCTCGAAGAACGACGGCCCGGTGGTCGTGTAGAGCAGCTGCGCCTCGGTGAACTGCCGGTCGCCGCGCTCAATGAAGGCTGGGCTCTCCTCTCCGTGCGGCCCCACGTAAAAATTGGTGGCTGTCTCGATTTCCGGAATTTGCTCCGCCAGCGCGCGAGGCAGGCGGCGCTGCTCCTCCGCCGTCGCGTTCTCGTAGTCCGGAAACGGAATCGTCGACCACCAGTTGTCGCGCTTGTCCCGCAGGACCCGATGGACGTCCTCCTCGTCCTCGTGGAAATGGTCGTACCGGAGTTCGTGGCGGACGAACAACAGGACCAGCACGCAGCACACCAGTCCCACGGTGAAGCCCACGCCGTTGATGAGGGTGTATCCGGTCCGACGGCGGAGGGTGCGGAATGCGATCTTGACGTTATTCCAGAACATGGTCCTTGGGAGGCGCTGATGCGTGAGAGCAGCGACAGTTTGGATCACCAACCGGTAGACAATCTATCGCACTGCATCTTTGGGCTGCGTTCGTTGGGGTGAAGC
>CAZTDC010000282.1:0-4797 GCA_964612165.1 uncultured Salinivenus sp. | reverse complement strand
GGACAGGTCTTCCGGCCGAGCAGACACGCACCGGTCGGGCGCTCCGCGACCTCTACGAGTGGGTACGGGAAGACTACGATCCGGCAATTCTCATTCGCATGCTTCGAGGCGGCTTGCTTCGGACCGACCGATGGCTCCACCACCGATACAATGAGGGAGAGGGGCGCGGCCAGGAAAGTGGTGGTGGAGAGGGAGGAGGCTCAACGAAGGGAGGGCACTCAACAGATGAGAGTTCTTTGGGAGGAGGGTTCGAGGAAGGTCTTCCCGCAGTCGGAGAGCTCCCGTCTTTCCAGCCTCACGAGGCGGCGACCTTGCTGGCCGAGCGCTCCTATGAGCCGGGGCGGGATGGACTTCTGAATGGACTAGAGGCTGCGATCAGAGAGCTCGAAAACGGCTCCGATGAGGCCGATCTGACCGGCCGAGAAGAGGCGCTCCGGGCTCGGCTCAAGCTTCTGCGGGCGTATGTCAAGGACCTGACGGATGTTATTCCCAGGCAGGAGGGGGAGGAGGATCCCGGAACGGGGGATGTCCAGAAGATGGCCGCCAGAAGCTGTGACTTTCTCGAACGGTACGGCCCGACAGATGCCCCCGACAAACCAGAGGCGGAGCGGACACCGGACGAGGCAGCTCGAGGCCTTCTCTACCAGCGCCTCGATCGTCTTTCTGAGATGAACGTTTCGTGTGAGGCCTCGGCCCCGAGGCTCGCGGCCCTCTTCCAACAGTGGCTCAGTGGCCAGTACGTGCAAGCCGAATCCCCTAGACCGGGCCACGCGCACGTTCTTCCCCTCGAAAGTGCCGGATACAGCGACCGCTCCGAACTACACGTCGTCGGCCTTGACAGTACCACGTTCGCGGCTCCCGGGGCAGATAGCGGAATGTTGCAGGAGACCGATCGCCGAGCACTCGTGTCTTCCCTCGACGAGCTTGGCGCAGAGTCCGGTCGGAGCTCGCCCGCGGGCGACGCGCTCTGGCGTGCAGAGCGCTCCCTGCGCCGGCACCGGGGGCGGACGTGTCTTTATGCAAAGATCTACGATGTCGAGGCGGGGGAGGAGCGCGACCCGTCGTCGCTCTTTCTGCAGGCCGAGCAAATCGGGGCTCAACCGGAGGCTCAGGGCGGGGAAGCGAGCGCTCCGGTCTCGGAGGAACGCGAAGCTGAAAAGGGTGACGTCGAGGGGCTCGTCCCCGGACCAGAGTCGCTTGCCCTCTCCGACGGTGAGCTCTGGCTGCAGTCCTATAGAAGGGGACGATTCCGCAGCGAGAGCGATTCGAAGGACCCGGCAGACGCCTCGGCCCGCCAACGGCTGGGCGAAACGTATCCCTGGATTTTGGCGGGCGAGTCGGCCCGACAGGCAAAGCGCTCAGGCGAATACACCATTCACGACGGCCTGCTGCCCGCCGGCCGCTATCCAGAATTGAACCTCTTCGATAGTGAGGAGCGCCCCCTCTCGGCCTCCCGTCTCGAGACGCTCGCGGAGACGCCTTACGTCTATTTTCTGAAATATATCCTTGGCGTCCGGCCCCTTGACGAGCCGGCATTAGACGAGGAGCCCTGGCTGAACCGCCTCCGAAAGGGGAGCCTTCTCCACGAGATCTACGAGCGGTTTATGCGAAAGCTCCGGCGGGCGCCGGACCCGGAGGACGCCTCGCTTATGAGAACGGTCGTCAAAAAAGTGTTAGACGAAGAGGCTGAGGAATTTGCGCCCCCGTCCCCGGTAGTGAAGAGCGCCGCTGAGCGTGAGCTTCTGCAAGACGCGATGCTGTTTCTTCGCTCGGAGATCGAGCGGGGAGAAGACTACGTTCCCGAGGACTTCGAATGGGGGTTCGGGCTTCCTCCCCGTCGCCGGGAGGACCAAGACGAAGAGGAGGCCGCCCGTCTCTCAGTGGGGGAAAGAACGTCCCTCCTGCGGGGACGCGTCGACCGTGTGGATCGGGACCTGGAGACCGGAGGCCTTGCAGTATGGGACTATAAGACAGGATCGACCTCCTCCTACGACGAAGAAGATCCGCTGCAGGACGGGAAGACCCTACAGTGGGCGCTTTACGCCTACGCGCTCGAAGCGCTGCGAGAGGAGCCGGTGCGGGAATCTGGATATTACTTTGCCACAGTCAAAGAAGTGGGCAGGCGAATTTCGGGTGATCCGGGTCGCTATCGAGCCGACGTTGATCGTCTTCTCCGAAGGCTCGCTGAGCTGACGGACACCGGCAGCTTTCCGGTGACGCCAGATTTGGATGATGCCAATGACTGGGAGTGGGGAGGATACGACCGTCTTTTCAGCGACTTAAAGGAGCGCGGCGACGAGCTTGGCGACAAAGAGTATCCCGAGGGCCGCCCCAAACCCCCCTCCTTCGATTAGGCGGGGGCTCCTCGCTGCCCAAAAAGTTTTCTCTGGTTTACTTCGGCCACGATTCCTTGATGAGCTCATTCCCTACGATCTCCGACGCAGAGACCTACGGCGACGAGCCGGTCCGGAAGCGCATCGGCCCGTGGAACGAGGAGGGGATCGCCGACCTTGATCGGTTTGATCCGGACACCAACTTCGTGGTTACGGCGGCCGCCGGGTCTGGAAAGACAACGGCGCTCGTGGCCCGCATGGTGGCCCTGGTTCGGCAAGGCATCCCCGCCTCGGACTTGACGGCAATTACGTTCACGCGAAAGGCGGCGGGGGAGATGAGCACGCGCTTCTTCGAGGAGCTCCGGCGGGCACGGGCGGACTTGCCGGAAAACTCCACCGAGTTGGAACGCGTGAACCGGGCGCTTTCTCGCGTGCAGTCGACCTTTATCGGGACGATCCATTCCTTTTGCTCCCGACTTCTTCGCGAGCGGCCCCTCGCCGCCGGGCTACCACCGGGCTTTAATGCAGGGCTGGAGGACCGGGAGGAGCGCCAGCTTCGAGAGAGGGCGTGGCAGCAGCACCTGCGCAGGATGGACGAGGAGGCGCCCGGCGGGATTGAGCAGATCACTAAGTACGGCATTGCTCCGCAGGACCTAACATCGTTTTTCGAACGGCTCTGTGAGTATCCGGAACTGACTCCACTCGTGAGTACTCCAGTCGAGGAGCCTAATCTGGGGCGAGCCGTCGAGCAGGCCAAAAGGATGCTCCGTATTTGGGACGCCCGCCGCCCATCGGTCCTTACTAAAGGGAAGGACCCGGTCATGAAGGCCTTCGACAAAGCCAAGCGTATGCTTCAGTACCGGAGTCTGGACACCCCCCGGGAGCAGGCAGAGTTTTTGGAGGTGTTTGCGGATGTCTCCGATGAAGAGGAGGCCGACGTAAAGGTGACGTACTGGAAGGAGGAGGGGACCGACACGAAAGAATGGGCCGGGACCCTGCGCGATGAGCTTCTGCCTGCGTTCATCGCAAACACCATCCGCCCTGTGCTCCGCGACTGGGAGGCGCTGGTTCACGAGGCTGTGGTCAACTTTACCCGGCCGGCCGTCGAGCGCTACCGCGAGCTACGGCGCGAGGAGGGGCTGCTCACCTATCACGACCTGCTTTCCCATACGCGCGACCTGCTACGCGACCGACCCGATGTGCGAAAGGAGGTCCAAGAGCGGTATCCGATTCTCCTGGTTGATGAGTTTCAGGACACCGATCCCCTACAGGCCGAGATCCTCTCGTTTCTGGCCAGCAGAGACCCCGAGGAGGAGGTCTGGCACGAGTGCTCCCCTAGGGACGGCAGTCTCTTCATCGTCGGCGACGACAAGCAGTCAATCTACCGGTTCCGTCGGGCTGACAAGGACGTTTTCGAGTCATTTCGCGAGCGGATCGACTCGGAGCCGAACGGGGAGGCCGTCGTCCTCACGAAGAACTTCCGCTCGCGGGAGCCGATCTGCACGTGGTGCAACGGCGCATTCGAGGTGATCTTTGACCATCCTGAGCACAAGGGCATTCAAGCCGACTTCGTGCCCTTCAAGCCGACGCGCCCAGCTGGTCCGGAGGACACCGCGCTGCGCCAATTGTCGCTGGAGAAGGAGTATCGCAACAAGGGGGACCTAATCGCCGAGCAGGAGGCCACTCGCATCGCCCGATTTATTCAAGGAGCCCGGTCTGGAGACGTTGAGCCTAGCTTCTTCCAGGACGTGGAGGGGGCGGTATTCGAAGACGGTGTAGACTTTTCCGACTTTCTCATCCTGACGCGCTCGAAGTCCCGCCTTGGAATCTACACTGAGACGCTGGGCCGATACGGGATTCCTTACACGGTCACCGGGAGCGAGGACTTAGAGGATGCCGACGAACTGAAAGCGGTGGTTGACCTTCTCCGTTGCGCCCTGCGCCCGGACGATCCAGTGGCGGCAGTGGCCCATCTGAAAGGCGACCTGGCCGGCTGGAGCGACGAGGACCTCTATCGGTTTCGACAGGCCGGAGGGCAGTTCGACCAGATGGCCGATCCGATCCCTGAGGGCGTTCTAGCCGATCTGGAGGAGGATCAGACGGCCCGCTATCGTAAAAGCTTCGAGCAAGTCCGGAGGACAAGAACGCAGATCCGCGAGTCGCGACCTGGGGTCGGCATCGACCAGATCACCGAAGAGGTAGGGCTTTTGGCCGGGGCGGCCCACCCCGATCGTAGCGCAGAAGCGTCGATGCGGGCCGGAGCGGTGCTCCGGATCGCAAGCTACGTCCAGCACCTTGCGGCCCAGGGATTAGGTTGGGGGGAAGTTGTCGAAGAACTGGATCTAGTCTTGGAAGGGGAAGAGTCGGTCGATGGCATGACGCTAGAGACTGGCAGCGAGGATGCCGTGCGGGTGATGAACGTGCACCAGGCGAAGGGACTGGAGGCCCCCGTCGTATTTCTTGC
>CAZTDC010000281.1:0-4799 GCA_964612165.1 uncultured Salinivenus sp. | reverse complement strand
GGCACTTGCAACAATGGGAGGCGCCTGGGCAGGTTCTTTTCCTGCAACAAATGTTACCAGAATCGGGCGCCGCATTGCCCGTCTTCCATCATGATCCTGATCACGTTTGAAGGCATCGACGGCAGTGGAAAGAGCACGCAGGCACGCCTCCTCGACGAGCATTTGCAGAACGAGGGATACGACACACTGCTGGTGCGGGAACCAGGCGGGACTGAACTCTCTGAACGGGTCCGATCCCTTCTTCTGGAGCCAAGCTTAAACGTCCAACCGTTCGCAGAGTTGCTTCTTTTTTCTGCCGCCCGCGCGCAACTGGTGGCCGAGCGGGTGCGGCCGGCACTAGCATCCGGACGCATCGTCATCTGTGATCGCTTCTACGACTCGACGACCGCCTACCAGGGGGCCGGACGGGGCGTAGCCGAACCCGACTGGCTGCAGGCCTTTCACCGGCGGGTGACAGGCGATCTCGTGCCCGACCGCACCTACCTCGTTGAGGTCGATCCCGAGACGGCCCAGGCCCGGCGGGACGAGGATGCGCGCGACGGAGATCGAATGGAAACGGCCGGAACGGACTTCTACGAGCGCGTTTCCGGCGCGTACGCTGACCTTGCGGAAGAGCATCCGGGCCGCTTTGTGCAGCTTGACGGGACCCGCTCCATCGAATCCCTGCACGAATCCGTGCGCACCGACGTAGCGTCCCTGCTGAGCGAAGGGGGTGGAACTGCCCCTTCCGACACTGGTTCATCCGACTCCTAGCGAACGTGTGGAAAGAGTGCGCGCTGAAGGTAGAAACGATCGCCCGCTCCGGTGTGCTGCGGTCTAGCGAGGAATCCTTCTGGGAGCGGGAGGTTTGAAAGAAAAGTTCCTCCCCAAACTCTCATTCTTTCTCACACCAGGCTCGCATAGGAGGGAGAAGGCACAGGGTCCTCGAATGTCCAGTGCTGTCGTGTACTGCTCTTAAACTGTTTCCTACAGGTCGCATGTCGACGCTGCCCCAACAGAAGCTCGACGAAGTCCGCTCGATCTTCGAGGCATTTCTCAAGAAGCGAAACAAGCGCCAGACCCCGGAGCGCTTCGCGGTCCTGGAAGAGATCTACCAGACCGACGATCATGTGGACGCCGACGAACTCTACGTGCGTCTGAAGCAGGACGGCACCCGTGTGAGTCGCGCCACTGTCTACAACACCCTGGAGCTGTTGATGGAGTGCGACCTGGTCGTGCGCCACCAGTTTGGGAAAAATCAGGCCAAGTACGAGCGGGCCTACAGCTACTGGCAGCACGATCACCTCATTTGCATGGACTGCAATGAACTCTTTGAGTTCTGCGACCCGCGGCTGCAGAGCATTCAGGAGATGGTGGCCGACATCTACGAGTTCGACATCAAGCACCACTCCCTGAACATGTACGGCCACTGCATTCGCGAGGACTGTCCGAACCGGGCGGATGCAGAGGACGACGGGGAAACGGAGGAGGCTGCTGCGTGAGTTGAGGGAGGTAGTTCTCCGTGCTCGAATCGTTTTTCTTGTTTCTGCGAGGGTGCTGGAAACGGCTCGATGGGTTCTGCTGAGATGCTCCTTCGGCTTGTTGGGGGTATTTTCCTCACCGGTGCTAATGCGTTCTTCGTCGTTACGGAGTTTGCGCTCACGCGTCTTCCACAGCTGGACCCCACCGACGACCCGCCAGGACTGGAGCGGGCGCGAGAGATCACAGATCAGCTGGAAATCTACCTCACGGGATGTCAGCTCGGCATCACGGCGTCGAGCATTCTCTTGGGAGTCGTGGCCGAACCAGCCTTTACCTATTTGTTTCGTCCACTGTTCGATCTGCTCGGCACGTCCGAGGCGGTCTCGCACGCGATCTCAGTGGTTGTGGGCATTGTCCTGATCAATCTGATTCACAAGATCTGGGGGGAGCAAACCCCAACCTATCTCGGTGTCGAACGGCCCCGACAGGTGGCCCGACGGACGGCCGGGGTGCTTCACGGATGGGTGACAGCAACGTATCCGTTCATCATCGCAGGGGACGGGCTGGCGAAGTGGACACTTCGGTTGTTTGGTGTTGAGGTGCAGCGGTCGTGGACGGAGGAGGAAGGGGAAGACGAGCTACTGGCCAGTTACGGGTCGATCCGCCGTGAGATCGGAAAGGTCCTGAGCCGAGCCAATCTCTCTCGAGAGCGCCGAAGCGAGATTCTTCGGGCCGTCGACATCGACCAGATCCCCGTGCGCGCCATCATGGTTCCATGGTCGAAGGTCGTGGCGCTTAGCACAAGCGACGACCTCCATGAAGCCCTTCAGGAAATGCGAGCCCATCCGTACAATCGGTACCCCCTCCTCGACCCGGACTGGACAGACGTCTACGGGACCCTCTACATGACAACCGTTTTTCGTCACCTTCCGGAGCTGGAGCGGGGCGACATGGCCCTCCCCGACATTGCCGAGCCGGTGGTGTGGGTTGACCCGGAGCTCCCCATCAGCGCCCTCATCGATCGGCTACAGCAACAGCAGCAGGAGATTGCACTCGTTCGCACGGACGGGGACGTACGGGGGCTGGTCACGAGCACCGATGCCTTCGAGGCCATCGCGGGCGAGATCGAGGATCCGGGGGACGTGGGACAAGACGCCGAAAGCAGGCCAGATCCCGAGCCCGTGTCCCCCTCCCCCTCCGGAGCACAACCGTAGCCCTTCACTTTTTCGCTCGCCGTGTCGTAGGTTGGAGAGGCTGACACCCGTTTCAGGGAGAACCTGATCGTTGCTGCTCGAAACTCGATTCCCGTCCTCGACATGGGTCGAACGCTCATCATGTCTTCGGCGCGCGTGCGTCGCACGCTCCGGCGCCTGGCCTACGAAATTGTGGAGCGCAATCAAGGCGCCGAGTCCATCGAAGTGTTCGGCATTCGGGAAAGTGGCGTGCCGCTGGCCCGCACCATAACCGAAGAGGTAAACAATATTGAAGGCACCGACCTTTCGGCCTATGGCCTGGACGTGACGCCCTTCCGGGACGATCATCCGGATCTGGATCCGCCCGAGACCCCGCCCCACGACGTAGACGTTACCGACCGCGACGTCGTCCTGGTTGATGACGTGTTGTTTACGGGGCGAACGGCCCGCGCCGCGCTCGACGCCGTGCTCCAGTACGGGCGTCCCCACTCCATTCAGCTCGTGGTTCTCATCGATCGGGGACACCGCGAGTACCCCATCCAGCCCGACTGCACCGGTCGCCTCCTTCAGACGAAGCACCGGGAGGAGGTCGTCGTAGACACCGACGCCGACTTTGCAGTATACGTCGAAGATTGAGGGCGGGAGCGATCCGCTTTGGGGACGCGGTAAGTCTCAGTTCACTGAGGCAGTGGAGTCTTCAAGCGCCTCGCGGCGCTCCATCGCCTTGGTCTGGTCGGTAGTGGTGAAGAGGCGAATTTCCGTGCCGGCTCGGACGCCAGCTCTAGGGGCATGGCCCTGTTTCCGAACGTAGATCTCGCGTTCTAGGGAGTCGGATTCCCCCTCCTTCGTGAGATTGGTATCCACGACGACGGACCGCAACTCATTCTTAAGAAGAACGTCACGAGCATTCTCTACGCTGTAGCCTACAACATTAGGGACCTCCACCTCCTCGTCCCCTCGCCCGGTGCTGTACCAGAGGTCAACGGACTTCCCCTCTTTAAGCGAGTCCCCGGGAGCGGGGTCCTGTTTCGTAATCGTATTGGCGTACGGGGCCGGAATCGGGTCCTTCTGCACTGATCCTACCTTGAGGCCGATCGAGGCAATGCGATTCTTCGCCTCCCGGACGGACATGCCATTCAGGTCGGGCATTTTGGCCATGGGGACCTCGCCCGCATTTACAGTCAAGTAGACGCGACGCCCGGGCTTCACCTTCGAGTTGGGAAGAGGGGTTTGGTCCACGACAGTACCGCGTTCGACGTTTGGGTTGTAGCGGCCCACCTGACGCTCTACCTGCAGGTCTCGTTCCTGGAGAAGGGCTTTGGCCTTCTCGAACGGGCGATTCTCAACCTTCGGCACCGAAATAGAAACGTCATGCCGGGTGTAGGACGGCATAATGGCAGCGTCGACCACCAGATAAACCCCAAACCCAATAGCGAGCAGGACGCCCATCCCGCCCCAGAAGTACAGATTTTTTCCGAGTGTGCGCAGCCAGTCGAGGGCGGACCAGAACGAGGATTGAAGGTCCATAGGCGCAAGCAGGAGAAAAGAATGAAGGAGCAAGCGGGGGCCAGCGATCCGGCAGAGGTATGAATGGAGAGAAGGGGGGGTTCCATTGGCGAAGTGGATGCGTTGGAAAGAAAGATTCGGTGAGAGGAGAAAGGAGAACGGACGGATAGTGAGCCCAGCGCCGAGGTGCACACGTTCTTGAAGCGACCCGCCGGAACAGCACAAGGCAGCCCGTGTCTAATGGTGGCGCGTCATCGAAGGACGCCCGCTGAGCGGGCAAGATGGCGAGGAAAAAAGGCCGCTGGCAGCGGCGTGACGATTTAATTTCGTTTCACGCGAAGGGCTGAAACCAAGCCCTGCTCGCCAAGTCTAATGGGGACCCGTGATGAGGAGGGAGCCCGAGAAAGAAGGCTCACCGCTCAAAACGGATTGTTCTTTGGGTCATGCTGGATGGAAATCCGGGGATATGTCAACAACCCCGGGTGGACGAATTGTGAAATTGCCCAACACCAGCTTGACAAAGCACAGTCGAGTTCGTACTGTGTGAGTCCGCGTCAGGCGGAAATTTGCTAACGCGGAAAAAGATTTGTTCTTTGACGGAATTGGAAGCATAGCGAGTCCTGGTCGATTCCTTTGCGC
>CAZTDC010000280.1:0-4802 GCA_964612165.1 uncultured Salinivenus sp. | reverse complement strand
ACCGAACAAGACGTGTTTCTCACCGAGATCATCGTGGACGACCATTCGCCGTTCGTGGGACAGACACTGGAGGAGGCGCTCGAGCGCGTCGACTTCGAGGCGAACGTGACGCAGATCGTGCGAGACGGGACCTATCGGCGAGAACCGCCCCTCTCGACGACGATCCGGGGCGGAGACATTTTTACGATCCGGCTGACGAAGGATGCCCTGCATGCCCTGTTCGACGTGGAGGGCATCGACCTCGTCCCCGACGAGGCGACCGAAGCGGACCTGGAGACGCTCGCCCCCGACGAAACGCTCGTCGAGATCGTCATCACCGCCGGGTCGGACCTGGTCGGGGAAACGATCGAGTCGGCGGGACTGCAGGAGTTTTACCGGGCGGCGGTCCTGGCGGTGCGGCGCGGCGGCGAAACGGCCCACGAGCGGTTGGCCGACTTCACGCTCCGGCCCGGGGACGTTCTCCTCATCGAATCGAAGGCCGAGACGGTGGACCGGTTGGCGAACGAACCGAACGTCATCGTGGCCGGGGAGCTCAACCTCCAGCGATTCCGGTCCTCGAAACTGCCGCTCGCGGTGGGGACGGTCCTCGCCGTCGTGGGGCTGGCCGCGGTCGGGGTGTTGCCCATCATGGTCGCCGCACTCGCGGGCGTCGTGGCGATGATTGCCACGGGCATCGTCAAGCCGGCCGAGGCGTACGAGGCGGTGCAGTGGGACGTGATTTTCCTGCTCGCCGGGGTGATTCCCCTTGGCAAAGCGCTGTCGGAGACCGGCGGGGCCGATCTTCTGGGTCAGCTCATTGTTTCAAGTGCGGAGCTTCTTCCTGCAGCTGTCGTTCTGGGGGTGTTTTATCTGCTGGCCGCCCTGATGACCAATCTCATCAGCAACCAGGCCAGTGTGGTGCTGCTCCTTCCCGTCGCTGTGGAAGCCGCGACCCAGATGGGAGCCAATCCCTTCGCGTTCGTGCTCGCGGTCACGTTCGCGGCCAGCACGGCCTTCATGACGCCCGTGGGGTACCAGACCAACCTGTTTGTGTACGGCCCGGGCGGGTACGAATTTGGCGACTACGTTCGCGTCGGCGGCCCGCTCCAGCTGCTCCTTGCCGTCGTCACAACGCTCGGGATCGTTGGAATCTGGGGGGTCTAATCGGTGCGGTGCCGAACGGAGCCAGGGACCTGTGGATTAGAGCGGGCACGATCCCGATAGGACCGGGCCGGCGCCGATCCATCCGGTTGGGACGAAAGCGGGATGCGACCCAGCACCGTGACGTCGTGGCCCAGATCGGAAAACGGATTCGGACGCCTCCTGCGTCCCAGCACAAAATTTGTCGCATGCGTATCCAGAATGGAATGACTGAACCGACCGTTTCGGACTCGCGCCGAGAAGCGTCCGCCGCCGCACCGGAGACCCATTGGAGCACCCGGGGACATCGTGTGCTCGATCGCCTCGACAGTGCGCGGGAGGGGCTCTCGACGAACGAGGCGGAGCAGCGGCTCGACGAGGTCGGGCCCAATCGCCTGCGTGAGATCGAGCACCGCAGCGTCGCCGCCATTCTCTGGGAGCAGTTCAAGAGCCTGGTCGTGCTGCTCCTCGTCGTGGCGATGGGGGTCTCCTTTCTCTTTGGCCAGACGATTGAAGCACTGGCCATCGCGGTCGTCCTCGCCCTCAACACGGCCATCGGGTTTGTGACCGAGTGGCGGGCCGTCCGCTCGATGGAGGCGCTGCAGCAGCTCGGGCAGGTGACGGCCCGGGTCCGGCGTGGCCACCGCGACCGCGTCGTTGCGGCCGAGGAGCTGGTGCCGGGCGACGTGGTTCACCTGGAGGGCGGGGACCTCGTGCCCGCCGACCTGCGCCTGCTCGACGCCGATCGGCTGCAGGTTGACGAGTCGGCCCTCACCGGCGAGTCGGTGCCGGTGGCGAAGGACGCCGCGCCCGTGTCCGCCGAGACGCCCCTTGCCGACCGGACGTGCATGGTCTACAAGGGCACGGCCGTCACCGAGGGAACGGCGACCGGTGTGGTGGTGGCCACGGGCATGAACACGGAGCTCGGCGCCATCTCCGAGATGGTGGAGACGGCGGAGGGAGGGGATACGCCCCTAGAGCAGAAGCTTGACCAGCTGGGTCGACGGCTTGTATGGCTCACCGTGGGCATCGCGGCGGCCGTGGCCATTGCCGGGCTACTGGCCGGGCGGCCCCTCCTTTTGATGGTGGAGACGGGCATCGCACTGGCCGTGGCGGCCATCCCGGAGGGACTGCCCATCGTGGCGACGGTGGCGCTGGCGCACGGCATGTGGATCATGCTTCAACGCAACGCCTACATGCGCCGCCTCTCGGCCGTCGAGACGCTGGGGGCCACCACCCTGATCTGCACCGACAAGACCGGGACGCTTACCGAGAACCAGATGACGGCGCGCCGCATGGTGATGGCCGACCGGACCGTCGCCCTCGATCCGCCGATCGAGGCGGCCGACGGGCGCCTCCGCGAGGCCATCGAGGTGGGGGTGCTCTGCAACGGCGCCGAGCGGGACGCGTCGGGGGAGGGGCAGCACCGGGGCGACCCGCTGGAGGTGGCCCTCCTGGAGCTGGGAGCAGAGGCCGGGTCCGCCCGCGACGCGCTGCTGGCCGAGTATCCGCTCGGGCGGACGGTGGAGTTCAACCGAGACACGAAGATGATGGCCACCTACCACGAGGCGGACGACGGCGTCCTCGTGGCCGTGAAGGGGGCGCCGGAGGCGGTCATCGAGACGTGCAGTCACGTTCTTGGGGCGGAGGGAGAGAAGCCCCTCGACGATGCGGCTCGGCAGGACTGGATCGAGCGGAGCGAGGCGCTGGCGGAAGAGGGCCTGCGGGTGCTCGCGCTGGCCCGCAAGACCGCGAGCGACGAGGAAGCGTCCCCGTACGCGGACCTGGGGCTGATCGGACTGGTGGGGCTGTTGGACCCGCCCCGGACCGACGTACGGCCCGTCATCGAGCAGTGCCAGGACGCCGGCATCCGCGTGGTCATGGTGACGGGAGACCATCCGGAGACGGCCCGCTCCATCGCCGACGCCGTAGGTCTCCGGATGGACGATCACCCTGTGGAGACGGGGTCGGATCTTGGATCCGTTGAGCACCTGGAGAAGGCGCAGCGGGCCCGGTTGGGCCGGGCTTCCGTCTTTGCCCGGGTCACCCCGAAGCAGAAGCTCGATCTGGTCGATCTGTACCAGGAGTCGGGGCAGGTGGTGGCCATGACGGGCGACGGCGTGAACGACGCTCCGGCCCTCCGCAGCGCCGACATTGGCGTCGCCATGGGGCAGCGGGGCACCGACGTGGCGCAGGAGGCCGCCGACATGGTGCTGCAGGACGACGCGTTCTCCTCGATTGTCGAGGCCGTGCGGCAGGGACGCATCATCTTCGACAACATTCGCAAGTTCGTCGTCTACCTGCTGTCGGGGAACGTCGGGGAAATTCTGGCGGTGGGGGCGGCGGCGACGTTCGGGTTTCCCCTTCCGCTCTTGCCGCTGCAGATCCTCTACCTGAACGTGCTCAACGACGTCTTTCCGGCGCTGGCACTCGGGGTGGGACGGGGCACGGACGAGGCCATGAATCGTCCGCCGCGCGACCCGGACGAGTCGGTGGTGACGCCCTACCACTGGGGCCTCATCGGCGGGTACGGGGTGCTCATTGCGCTTACCATTCTCGGTGCCTTCACGGTCGCCCTCGGCGGGTTGGACATGCCGACGGAGCAGGCGGTGACGGTCTCGTTCTTGACGCTCTCGATCAGCCGACTGCTTCACGTCTTCAACATGCGGAGCCCGGAGAGCGGGCTGTTCGACAATGAAATCTCGCGGACGCCCTACATCTGGGGCGCGCTCGTGCTTTGTATCGGTCTGCTTCTGCTGGCGGTGTACTGGCCGCCCCTCGCGGGCGTGCTGGAGGTGGTGCCGCCCGGCCTGGACGGATGGCTCCTGATCGTTGGGGCGAGCCTGGTACCGCTTGTCGTGGGGCAGGTCTTTCTCGGCTGGGAGGCGCAGCGCGGCTTAGGGGGCGAGGAATCGGCAGGTGCTTCCTGAACCGGAGGCTGTTTCTTCCTTGATTGAGCGGTCCTATGTTGTCTTGACTGACGGGCGGCGGTTTCGATAGCGTGAGACGCGGTCGTGCATCCTGGGTTTGACCCACAGCCAGACATATTGTATGATTAAGGCGAGTTCTGATGCGTCCCAAGAAGGGAGTATGGAGAACCGATCGGCTTTTTGCTCTTCTCGTTTCGGGTACGCCTTTGGGAAAAATGAACTTGTCCGGAATCGCGATTCATATTATGCCGAACGGATCCGTGCCCTAACACGGAAGGGATCGGCAGAAGATACGTTATGGCGTTCCTCACATTGCGTAGAATAGCTTGGCCGTCTTGCTATGAAGTTTCGTTCGAGCAACACAGATTTGCGGTATATCTGGCTCGCCGGCTGTGCTTATGCGGGATTGCTCCTCCTGACAGGAGCCGCTGGTTGGTTCCTGCAGGTCGGGTTCAGCCAAGGAGCACTACTCGGATATTTGATCGGGGCCGCTTTGGTTCTGGTATTTAGCCGAGGGCTGTACTATCGAAGTGTCGCGGGCGGCCTCGTGCTTCTTGCGGTAGCTCTAGGACCTGCCGCTAGGGTAGCAATTCGGTGGATGATGGGAGCCGCTGAATCAGTTCAGTCTGCCTCTGCGATAATCGAGGGAATCGTTGCTCTAGCCGGATTGGTCTTCGGGGCCATTATCATTCGTGCGATTTCCGATATCTGGAGAGGGGAAGCACTTCGAGAGTCGCGCCATAACACTGCGCT
>CAZTDC010000279.1:0-4813 GCA_964612165.1 uncultured Salinivenus sp. | reverse complement strand
GCTCGACGAGACCCTCTCGTCCCTCGAAGACGCAACCCAGCAGGCCCACGAGCGGCTCGCCCGCGCGGAGCAGGACGCCTTGACCCGCACCACCCAGGACGTGCTCGAACGCTGCGGGTACGAGGTCCGGCGCAAAGAGCAAGGCGGGGGCGATCTCGTCCGCGGCAAAAAGGAGGACCTGTCCGTGGCGGCTCATCTGGAGGGCGGCGAGGTGGAGATGGACCTGGCCGGATTCGAGGGCCGGAGCTGCGAGGAGGAGATGGAGCAGCTCAAGGAGGCGTTCAGGGAGCGGGGCATCTCCCTCCGGGTCACAAAAAGCGACTTCCACGGGCGCGAGGAGGGCGGTTCCCTGGCCCAGGAGGCCTCCGAGGAGCTTCCCTTCAACCCCCTCACTGAGAAATCCTCGGCGGAAGAGTCCTCTCAATCGGACGATACGGCGTCGCAGCGTCGGAGAATCCAGCAGGCCCAGCGGCGACGCTCCCGCCGGGGGCGGTAACGCGTCGACCTACGATCCCCGATCACTTTCCCCAGCACATCAGCCAACTGAATAGTATGCCTGATACGACGATCATCGACCGGATCGAACGCGGAATGCAGGGCGGCAAGACCGGGTTCGTCCTGGAGTGGAACGTCTCCGACCGCCTCTATCTTCCGGAGGAGGGCATTGGGCCGGTTTCCCTGCACCTCGGGCTCGCCGAGCACTTCGACCAGCAGGGCTACCACTGCGGCCTCTTTACGCAGAGCCGCGGGCTGGAGGCCCTTTCTCCCCCGGAGCCCGCGGCCCCGGGAACGAATCCCTTTCGGGGCCAGGAGGCCGAGGACCTCTCCCAAATCACCTCTGTGCTTCGCAGCCGGGAGAGCCAGGCACTTCTCTTCGTCCAGTACGCCGATCTTCTCCTTCCGGAGGCCCAGGAGGCCAACTTTCTCCAGCCCGAGCAGCAGCGCAGGCTTGAGATCGTCCACCGGTGGGGGACCGACGACCGCATCCGGCAGGTCGGCAGCGCGGTGATCCTGATCGCCCACGAGGAGAGCGTAAGCGGGCTGCTTACGCAGTCCGGTGCCTATAGGACGCTGCAGGTGCCCCTGCCCGAGGAAGAAACCCGGGATGAATTCATCGACCTCATGATCGACGTCGACGGGGAGGGCGGCGAGGAGGAAGTCCTTGAGGAGGGCTTTGGGCCGGAAGAGATGGCCCGGATGACCAACGGGCTTCGCCTGCGGGACATTGAGACGCTCTTTCGCTCCCGGGACGGAGAGCCGGTCCGGCGCCCTGCCATTCAGGAGCTGAAGGGGGAGACGATCCGGGAGATGGCCGGGGGCCTAGTCGAGGTCGCCCAGCCAGACCAGGGGTTCGAGGCCATCGTGGGCCTGGAAAGCGTGAAGGCCTACTTTCACCGCCTCCGGGAGCAGTGGCAGGGAGAGGCGGCGGAGACGATGTCCGACAAGCTCATCCTGGCGGGCGTGCCGGGCCAGGGCAAGTCGTTTCTGTGCCGCTCTCTGGCGAAGGAGATGGAGCTTCCCCTCCTCATCATCCGCAACCTGCACGGCCGGTACGTCGGGGAATCGGAGGCCAACATGGAGCGGGTCCTCAGCGTCGTGGACACGATGTCTCCCTGCATCGTCGTCATCGAGGAGCTCGACCAGTGGGGCATCGGGCAGCGCTCCTCGGGCCCGACCGGCGATAGCGGAACGACCAGCCGCATGACGCAGCGCTTCTGGGAAGAGCTTGGCGACAGCCGCAAGCGGGGAAACGTCCTCTGGATCGCCACCTCCAACCGGCCGGACCTCCTCGACGCGGCGATGCTCGACCGGTTTCAGGTCGTGATCCCGTTCATCCACCCGACCCCGCCGCAGGTCGCCGATTTGCTCGAAGGCCTGGCCGAACAGCTCGGCCGCGAGCTCGCCGGGGACGTCGACACGACGGAGATCAGCCAGTACCCCAACCTCCGCCTCCCAACCGTCCGCAACCTGCGGGAGATCATGTCGAAGGCGGCCCGAAACGCCGACATGGAGGCGGGTGAGGTGAGCGCAACCGTCCACCAGCGCCACCTCTCGGCCGCGGCCCGGGACTACGTCATTACCTACGACCGGACCCAGCACGTCCGCATCGCCCTCACGGCAATTCAGATGACGCCCTTCCGCAGCCTCTACCCCTGGATGGACGCCAGCGGGGAGCGGCGCGGGGACGCGCGGATCCCCCGGTACCTCGAGGACCTGGTCCGGGAAGACGGGCACCTCGACCGCGAGGCCCTCTCTAACCGGATCCAGGAGTATCAGCAACGGCACCTCGCCGCTCCTCAGAACGGATAACCCGACCTGCCATGGACGTGCCCCTTTATCCGGACGCGACCCGTCGGCTCGAGAAGGCCGCCAGGCGGGCCCGCGACCACGTCTCGTCGCTGAGCGGGGTCGCCGGGGACGGGCCGATCGAGACGTTCGAGGCCCTCCTTGAAGAGGAGTTGGACGGATCCTACGCTTTAGCCCAAACAAACGGGACCTCGGCCCTGGAGACGGCCCTCCTCGCCGCGGGCGTCGGGCCCGGCGACGAGGTCATCCTCCCCGCCTACACGTGGCCGCAGACCCTCAGTCCGGTACTCCGGAGGGGCGCGACACCCGTCTTCGCGGACCTCGCGCCAGAGGCAGTCACCATCGGGCCCGAGTCCGTGCGTGAGCGGCTGTCCCCAGACACCAGCGCCATCATCGGCGTCTACCTACACGGCTTTCCCCCACCCGCTCCCCAGCTGGAAGAGATCGCCAGGCAGGCCGGGGCGACGCTCATTTTCGACGCGGCTCAGGGGTTTGGGGCTTCGGCGTGTGGGAAGCGGGCCGGGGCCTATGGCGACTACGTGGCCCTGAGCTTTGGCCGCGGCAAGCTGCTTTCGGTCGGGGAGGGCGGCGCGCTTCTCTGCAACGACCGTGCCCTCTACGAACGAGCGGTGGCCGTCTCCCAACACCCGCTTCGGGCGCACCGACAAGTCGATGACCTGGAGCGGCGCCGGGACCTTGACGGCGTGGCCACCAACGCCCGCCTTTCTCCCCTTCTGGCCGAGCTGGCGATCGGCCAGCTTGAAGGCATGCGGCGCGCTGGAGTAAGAAACCGGCTCCACGAGCGCTTCTCCCGGGCCGTCGACGAGCTCAAGGCGCTCGGGCTTGGCCCTGCTCTTCCTGCGATCCCTGAAGAAGCCCGCCCGAGTGGGGTCGAACTCCCGCTCTCGACCGGCAACTCCACGGACGTAGATCCAGGGGAACTCGAAGATGCCATCGAGGACTACGCGGCCTACGAAGGCGGCCTGAGCGCCCCCCTCCACGAGACGCCCACGATCCGGGAGGGAGCTTTTCCCCTCCAGTCCGAGGACAGCCCGCCAGTCTCGGCTCACGAGACCCACCATGCCGGAAGCTGTCCCCACTGTGAGGCCCGCTGCGAAGAGCAACAGATCATCCTCACGAGTACGAGCATCGGTCAAGGCTGAGACGAGTCCCCAACACCCCCGCTCATGGGTTTTGCCGTGCTGTTTCGGCTCCTCAGCCCGAAGGCGACGCTGGTGTTGGTTCTCCTTGCCGGGGCGCTTCCGCTCTATGGGCCTCCCCTCCTACGCACTGTCCAAGAACTCCCGGTCTGGGTCCTTGCAGTAGGGGGAGCGTGGATTGGCCTCAACGTTTCTACGGGTGCTCGTGCGCCCGCTCACCGGAGAAGACGCGGCCAATGGCCTGGGCCGGGGAGTTGGCCGCTGGACTGGTGCGGCTCACCCTTCAGATCGTGTTGCTTCCAGTCCGGGCCGTGCGGGCACTCGTACGACGTATTATCCCTTGGGAACTGTAAGCTCTTGGGTGGGAGCGTCCGCTCATTTACGTCGTCGTGGAAACCGCCTGGAGACCGCCCTGTCGATGGGGGAAATTCAAAAGAGATAGGCCTCTCCGGTGCTCATTTATAATGACTACACAGCGCGGACAACCCGTTGGCAGGCATCTGGTGGATCTTCCCTCGGTGCGCTTCGGGAGTCGCTTCTGAGAATTGGGTCCAGTACCAGGTTATCAGCCTCTCTATGGTGTAGGAAGCCTTCCAGAATCGAGCCGCGGCTGCTGCCTCTATTGCCTCCCATTTGGGTGCAAGCATGCCCAACTCGACTATTCTTCCAACCATACGACTCCTTTTTCTGTCATACGGGGCTCTGGTACGTCCCCAAGGTATCGAGTGAGTCCCATTTCCATACGAAAGGCTTCTCCCCCGAAGAGGAGAAGCCCTCGAATCGTGTTGAAAACGTAGAGGTCTCCGACAGCTCGACAGAATTCCGGTCGAACCGACTCGCTGGGGATCTTAACCCTCTTTGGTAACGAGGAAGTCTCCAGTTACATGATGGCCATCTCCGGCTCCCCTACACCGTTTCAATCCTCTTTGGTAACGAGGAAGTCTTCAGCCCCCTTCTACGGGCCCTTGCGCCCCAAGGAGTTACAATCCGAAATCGATGCACCTCCGGATAGCCTAGGTCAGCGTTGTGCTTTTAGGGTACAGAGAGCCGACCCGAAAATCAAATCTCCGCGAGGCCCAAGGCACTGCATCCGATCGATGATTAGAGGACATTAACCGCCGGCTGTATCCCATTGCAGGGCAGTAGGTTACGTGTCTTATTATGCTTGAATGCCCGGCTGGCCAGTTCCGCCATCGATTTTCTCTCGTACGACCAAGGGGACCAGAGGCTTACGAGACCTTGGGGCTGCATTTATCTTCTCCACTTCAGGACGTCGGCGACCGTACAGGCTCCCATAAGAGACCGGCCGTGCCCGCCGCGAGTTCACCGGGCATGACTCCCCCTCG
>CAZTDC010000278.1:0-4839 GCA_964612165.1 uncultured Salinivenus sp. | reverse complement strand
TGGCCGCCACGAGGTACTTTCCCTTCTTGCGCTGGGCCATGGCGAGCTGAAACTGTGCCTCCGGCCCCCACTCGTTGCCGCGGCCGTAGCTGAGCACGCCCCGGAAATAGCGAATGGCCTTATCGTAGTTCTCCTTCTCGTAGTGCTCCATGCCCTTCTTGTGGGCCTGCTTCGGGCTGTTATGCGTCACGCGCTGGCTGCTTGAGCACCCGACTAACCCAACGAACAAGACCAGACTCAGCACCGACGCAAGAACCGAAAGACGCATAAAGGGAGGTTCATTCCGAAACACTGACGCAGAACCCCGTCGAGGGGCATAGCAGACATCCGCCGGATCGCCCGTGCTCAGGCGAGAGACGACACGGTGATGCAACGCGGAGCCGAAACGACACGGGGGAGGGTCTGTTCCTCTTGCGGCGTTCCTGATCCGGGCAAAAGCCTCTAAAGATTTCTGCGGGCGGGCGGTGAGACGGCGCTCCACAGAGAACAGCGCGCCGGGATTGGCTCCTTCATCCAAAGATCGTTTCTGACTGGACATCCCCCACCTGCTACCGCACGCGCTCGATCTGATTGTTGCGGTAGCGGTGGATGAACGTCACCTGATTCACGTTTCCGCCTCGAAAATCAATCCGCATGCCGAGCCCCTCGTAGGGAGAGGCCGCGCGCAGGTCGGCCGGCTCTAGCGACGTGGTCGAGGGGGTGAGGGCGGTGAGCACGAAGCGCATTACGTCGTAGCCGGTGTAGGCCAGTCGCTGCTTGCTCGGGGACGAAAGGGCGTCTGGCGTCTTGCCCGTGAGCAGCCGGTAGTGCCGGATGAAGCGCTGCACCTCCGGTCGCTTCCGCTGCACGTGGAAGTCGTTCGTGTAGGTGGACGTAAACTTGCTGGCCTCTTTCTTTACCGAGAGGTTGTGCCAGCTAGAGTTGCCGAGAATCCGCACCTCTTTGTTCAAGCGACCAACCCCCGTCAGAACGTCTTGAATCTTGCCGGAGGCATTGCTGCCGGTCACGGGCAGGTAAAGGGTCTCGGTCGCTGCAATCAAGGAATCGGTGATGGTTGTGTCCTGTTCGAGGGCTTCGGGGAGCCGAGACCAGTCCCGCGGCGTGTCGAGGCGTAGTGTAAACGGGAGGGCCAGTCCTTGATTCTTGGCCTCCTCCCGAAAGCCCTTAGCCATGCGAGCACCGTACGAGTCATCTCGCTCGTAGATGATAGAGGCACTTTCGGTGAGCAGACCCTCCGACACGAAACGCGCCATGATGCGCCCACGCTGCGAAATGGGGGGGTTCGTCTGGAACGCGTAGTCCTTGCCGGCGGATACGCTCTCTTCGGTGGCAAGGGGCGCGATGAGAAGCGTGCGTGCCTGTTCGGCAACCTCCGCGGCCGCCTCGGCCGCACGACTGGACAGGGGACCAAGGACCACGTCCACCTCATCGAACCGAGTGAGCGAATCGACTGCCGTCCGGGTCCCCTTCGGCGTTCCGTCGGTTTGCCGAAAGTACATCTTAGCAATCCAATCCGGGCGCCCGACTTGCCTCGTGACGACCTGCATGGAGTCGACCCGAACCGTATCGGTTGCCGTCGTCACCGTCATGCGTCCCTCGGCCTTGGCGAGGCTGTCCCCGTACACCTCGGCGGTAGTGGCCACGTCGAACGAGTCAGATTGGAGGCCGGGGGGAGGGGCGTACCGTCGTTGCAGGCCGTTGTGCTCGTCAACGGCGAGGCGGATGCCGTTAAACATCGCCTGGGAGAGGCCGACCTTCTTGTCCGTCATCGGCAGGGCAACGCCAATGTGAAGCGTGTCGACCCGCATTCCACTCTCTTCGAGGCGACTGCGGGCCTCCTTGAGAATACGCTCTGCCTCTTCTTTGTAGGAGGTCTCCGAGTACTGATCGAGAAAGGTCTCAAGTACGCTGACCGCCTCCTCGTAGCGGCCGCTGCGGAGAAGGGCTTTTCCCTGCATCACGAAAGCGGCCGTGGTCTTTTGGTTGAGCGCATAGTCGTTGACGAGCCGAAAGCGCTCGGCGGCCTTGCTGTACTCGCCCTGTTCAAAGGCAGAAACGCCCTGTTCGAACATCAATTCCGCGTCCGAATTGCGGGGAATTGTGTCTCGGACCTGCGCCATTGCCGGGGAGCCCCCCCCCACCATTCCAAGCAGGCTTCCAAGCAAAAGAACCGTTGCAACTGCCGACACGCGGCTCGTCATGGATGTGTGCGATTTTGCGTGTATGCGTTCGTGCATCTAAGCAATCGAGAAGTGTCCCCATCGCCTTGGGATGGAAGTAGGAGAATTGAGAAAAGGAAAATGCGAGGGGAAAGCGGTCTTCTCGATGTCCCCTCCCGCTCGCACATTCCCATCCACTCACTCCCATTCAATAGTTGCCGGAGGCTTGGAACTCACGTCGTAGACCGTCCGGTTGATGCCCTCCACCTCGTTGACGATGCGGTTGGACACGTGGCCGAGGAAGTCGTGGGGCAGGTGGGCCCAGTCGGCCGTCATGCCATCGACGCTCGTCACGGCGCGGAGGGCGCAGACGTTCTCGTAGGTCCGCTCGTCGCCCATCACGCCGACGCTCTGCACGGGGAGAAGCACGGCGAAGGCCTGCCATACCTCATCGTAGAGGTCGTTGGCGCGCAGCTCCTCGATAAAGATGGCGTCGGCCTCGCGGAGAAGGGCCAGTCGTTCACGGGTCACCGGTCCCAGGATGCGAATGGCGAGGCCGGGCCCGGGAAACGGATGTCGGCCCACGATGGGCTCGGGAACGTCGAGCAGACGCCCAATCTCGCGCACCTCGTCCTTGAAGAGCTCCCGGAAAGGCTCGATGAGTTCAAAGTCCAGCTCCTCCGGCAGGCCGCCAACGTTATGATGCGTCTTGATCGTGGCGGAGGGCCCCTTAAACGAGACGCTTTCAATGAGATCGGGGTAGAGCGTGCCCTGTGCCAGGTACTCGGGTCGGTGCCCGAGCTCCTCGGCGATCCGCTCGGTCTGCTCCTCGAAAACGTCGATGAACGTGTTGCCCACAATCACGCGCTTCTCCTCCGGATCGACTACGCCCTCCAGATGCTCGAGGAAGCGGTCGGTGGCGTCCTCCGTATAAAGGTCCATGTCGAAGTGCCCGCGGAAGGTGTCCTGCACCTGGTCCCACTCGCCCTTTCGCAGCAGGCCATTGTTCACGAAGATGCAGTGCAGCTGGTCGCCGAGGGCCCGGTCCAGCAGGGCCGCCGCCACCGACGAGTCGACGCCGCCGGAGAGGCCGAGAATGACGTGATCGTCGCCCACCCGTTCGCGAATCGATTCGGTCTGCTCCTCGACGAAGGAGGCTGGGGTCCAGTCGCCGCTGCACCCACAGATCTCGTACGCGAAGTTCTCCAGAATCTGCCGTCCGAAGTCGGTGTGGACGACCTCGGGATGAAACTGCACGCCGTAGTGGGGGGCCTGCGTGTCGCGGACGGCCGCGATGGGCGCGTTTTCCGTGCGGGCGATCACCTCATAGCCCTCCGGCAGCGCCGTCAGGTGGTCGCTGTGACTCATCCAGACGGTCGATCCGTCGGGCACGTCGTCGAAGAGATCGGGCGCCTCGTCGGTCCCGTCGGTCACCTGGATGCGCGCCCGGCCAAACTCTCGCCGATCGGCCCGCTCCACCTGCCCGCCCTTCAGATGCGCCATGGCCTGCAGGCCGTAGCAGATGCCGAGGACCGGCACAGGCGAGCCATCGTCCCGTCGGAGATCGAAAAGAGCCGGGTCGAGCTGCGGGGCCTCCTCGTCGTACACCGAGCACGGCCCGCCCGACAGAATGATTCCCTGCGGGTTGAACGCCTCAATTTCTTCGGTGTCCACCGTGCAGGGACGAATCTCCGAGTACACGCCGGTCTCGCGCACGCGTCGAGCGATTAGTTGCGTGTACTGGGATCCAAAGTCCAGTATGACGATCTTCTCGTGCATGTCGGTCTATTTCGTATTGCGTATGTCGTGGCGCGGAGGTGGGATCAGGCGTACGCAATACGCATCCCCCGACACGCACGCAACGCGCCTGGCGGCACTACCAGAAGCCATACCGTACGCTGTTGATGAATCTCAAACGGGGTTACGTCATCTCCGCGTATTCGTCAGCCTCCATGAGGTCTTCGAGCTCGCTTTCGTCGGCCACCTCGATCTCGATCATCCAGCCCTCCCCGTACGGATCGTCGTTGACCGTCTCCGGCGCCATTTCGAGCTCATCGTTGACGGCCGTGATGGTGCCACTAACCGGCATGTACAACTCGGACACCGTCTTGACCGCCTCTACCGTGCCAAATACGTCGTCCTGCCCGAGCTCAGTGCCTTCCGGCTCAATTTCGACAAAGACGACGTCGCCAAGCTCGCTCTGTGCAAAGTCGGTGATGCCCACGGTGGCCGTGCCATTCTCGAGCCGCAGCCACTCGTGGTCTTCGGTGTAGTGGAGATCGTCTGGGGTATCCATCCGTCGAGTGTGGAGATGATTGGTGTACGTTCAAGGGAAGATACGGGCTGGAGCGGGAAATCCAAAGGGGCGTTCCCCGATCACGGAGAGCGTTCTCCAGAGGAGCGAGGCGCCCCCTCAAGCGCCTGCAAGACAAAGCCGGGACCGTGAAGCATGATGAGTGAAGCGTGAGAAGGGGGGAGCATGAATTAAGTAGAACGGAGGAAATATTTTAAAGCCACGCATCCGAAAAACCCAGCAGTCATTCCGCGCAAGGAAATCCCAGATTCCAAGATGCGGAATCTCTTTGACACGGGCAGTGCTAGTGGTCGAAAAGATCCTGGCGATCTTGTAGAGTTATGAGATTAACCGCAGGATGCTGGTGCTCTCTCTGTGAGTTTCTGC
>CAZTDC010000277.1:2822-4840 GCA_964612165.1 uncultured Salinivenus sp. | reverse complement strand
GACAATCGCCTCGCGAAGGCCTGCCGGGAGGGCTACACGCTCATCTACGACGAGTTTACGCGATCCCCTCCAGAGGCAAACAATGTGCTGCTCAGCATTCTAGAGGAGCGCATCCTGAACCTGCCAACGCGGAGCAATCAGGAGGACGGGTACATCCGGGTGCATCCGAACTTCCGGGCGATCTTCACCTCGAACACCGAAGAGTACGCCGGGGCCCACAAAACGCAGAATGCCCTCTTGGATCGGCTCATCACGATTGAGTTGGGGCACCCGGATCGCGCGGCCGAGGTTAAAATTACGCAGGCCCGGTCCGGAATTGATCGGGAGGCCGCCGAGCAGATTGTCGACATCGTGCGGGCGGTCCGGGAGAAAAGTGTCTCTGAGCACACCCCCTCGGTGCGGGCCTCTATCGCCATCGCCCGCGTGACGGCCCAGCAAGACGGCACGGTTGCCGCCGACGATCCGTTTTTTCGTGATGTCTGCGTCGACATCTTGCGCCCGAGCCGCCCCTCTGTTCGAGGAAAAACCACATCGGCCCGCGAACAGATCGAGCCGATCATTCGGGAAATTCTGCCTGGATGACCAAGAGACTGTTTTGATTTTTGAGCATCTTGAAATTGAAAGATGTCCGGTCCCGTCCTGGTGCTTGCAAGCCATTCCGGAAGAAGTTCATCGACCAGGAGCCACCGGTCTGCAATCGCCACGTACCGCCTGAATCCTCATCGCGTGAAATCAAAACAGTCCAGAATGTAGAATTGGTTTCTCTCAACGAAGTCGATCCCTGCGTCCCTACCCTGGACTTGTTTTTGTTTGTCTTATGCCAAAACCACCGAAATCCTCCGGCCGCATGAATCACCCTCGCGTGAACCGGCCTCGCCCTCCGTCCACGCGTCCGCCCTCCAGTGCGGAGGCGACCCAAGCGTCGCACGAGGTGTATGTCCGCATCGCGAACCTTCAAATGGCAAAGGCCCGTCAGAAACGCATCCGGTCGGCTCTGCAGGATCAAATTGACACCTGCACGCAAGAGATTGAGCGCATCGAGCGGAAAATCGCCGAGCTTTACGACGAGGCCGGGATTGAAGCGTCTGAACCAGAAAATGACACTACGGCGACCGACAGTCCGTCTCCGTCGACGGGCGACGACGGATTCGAGTACGAATACTGATCGTTGATTTCGATCCATTGCTATGTCGAAACTGTACCTGTATGCGATTGCGGAGACAAATGCCCTCGACGAGGATGGGAAGACCGGGGTGAAAGAAGCTCCAATCCGTACCGTGTCCGACGAGGATCTCGCCGCAGTCGTCAGTTCCGCTCCTGACGGCAAACTGCGCCCCCGTCGCCGCAACTTGAAGGCGCATCACGATCTGTTGAAGGCCCTCATGGAGGAGACCACCGTACTCCCGATGGCCTTCGGGGTGATTGCTGAGGGCGGGGAAGAGCAAGTCCGCTCCTTCCTCCGACAGCACTACGGCACGCTTCGGGCCCAGCTTGATCGGGTGCACGGCCATGCGGAGGTGGGGCTGCGAGTGAAGTGGAATGTGGACGACATTTTTGAGCACTTCGTCGACCAGTACGACGAGCTCCGCGAACTCCGCGACGCCGTGTTTAGTGGCGACGGGGAGCCGAGTCGGCAAGAGAAGATTCGGGTCGGAGAGGAGTTCGAGGCACTTCTGCAAGACGTCCGTGCGGCGCATCGGTCGACCGTCGAGGCCCATTTGGAGACGGCGTGTCGTGCCATCGAAGCCGACGATCCGAAGGACGAAACAGAGGTAATGAACCTCGCATGCCTGGTGCCGAAGGACGGCGTATCGAACTTCGAAGATGCCGTGGTTTCGGCCGCGGAGGAGTTCTCGGATGCGTTCACGTTTACTTACACCGATCCGATGGCGCCCTACAGCTTCGCGGACGTGGCCTTCGAGGAGGCCCACGCCTAACCGTACTGCTCAGTCGGAGCTTTTAGGCCCCGCGCCGGTTCAAGGTACACACATTGTCCCTCTCCAGACCGCAATCGCTCC
>CAZTDC010000277.1:0-2722 GCA_964612165.1 uncultured Salinivenus sp. | reverse complement strand
GTCCCTCTCCAGACCGCAATCGCTCCCATGACTGATCGAGGCGCCGCGAATGAATTGAATGATCTTTTCGGAGAACTGAGGTCTCTGGTGGAGTCGTTGCAATCCGCGGGAGAGGAGGGTGCATCCCTCGACCGCGTCTTGCAGTTCGGCTCTTCCGACGGGAGGGCGAGCGGAGTGATGGGCCTGCGGGTGAAGACTGGGATTGGGGGAATCACCGAAACGGTGCGGGAGCGTGTGGAGTCGATTCAACCCGAGGCAACGGATGAGACCTCGGAGGTCCGGCGGCCCGCGGTCGACATCTACGAAGAAGGCGAGCGCGTCCGCGTGGTGGCGGAAATGCCCGGGGTGGGCGAGGAGGACCTGGACGTGACTGTGGAGGCGAGTGGCCTCGTGCTATCGGCAGAGACCGAGCGTCGTCGGTACCGGCGTGTCGTGTCGTTGTCCGGGTCGGTGGCACCCGATAACTATACCCTCCACGTTGAGAACGGAATTGTGGAGGTCGTCTTTTCTCGTGACGAGACGGACGGCGCCGAAGCAGAGAACTGATCGGCCCGCCACAATTCCGTGTGCCGGTCACGCCCGTGCCGAGCCGCCGATTCGTCTTGCCGCACACAGCAGACGTCTTGGGTTCCATGTCTTCGTCGTCCCCATTGTCCCTGTCCGCGTCCGAGGCACTCTACCTGTATGCCGTAACCCGGATCGATCACGAGGAGGTGGAGGAGCCCGGCATCGAAGACCGTCCTCTGCACCGCCTGCGGCACGGTCCGTTTGTTGCCACCGTCAGCGTCGTCGACCGAACGGACTGGGTAGGGGAGGAGAGCGAAGAGAACATGCAATCTCTGTCGTGGGTGGGGCCGCGGGCATACCGGCACGAGCAGGTCGTCGAGGCGGTGATGGAGGAGGCGGGGCCGGTGTTTCCCGCTCGATTCGGCACGCTCTACTCGGGGCCCGAGGGGCTCCGCGAGGCGCTCGATGCGCACCGCGACACTCTTTTGTCGTTTTTCGAGTCGATTGAGGGGGCAGCCGAGTGGGCCGTCAAGGGCCTGCTCGATCGTGAGACGGCCAAGGCGCACCTCGCAGACGAGGCGCCGTCGGAGGCGGAGAGCGGGACGGCGTACCTGCAGCGTCGGAAACAGGTTCAGGACGCCGACGCCGAGCTCGATCACTGGCTGGACGAGACGGCAGAGGCGCTCTTCGACCCCCTCGACGCGACGGCGACTCAGACGCGCGTGCTTCCCGTCCGCGGCAACGCGGGACGGGAGGCCGAGGTGGTGTTCAACTGGGCGTTTCTCGTGTCCCGTACAGAGGTTGATGCCTTTCAGGACACGGTGGAGCGCCACGAGCGCGACTATGAGGCATACGGCCTCACCCTCGACGTAACGGGCCCCTGGCCGCCCTACAATTTTCGTCCGTCACTGGGGGACGAGGCGAGCCCGTCCTAACTGCCCTGTTCTCCTTCGTCGATCGGAGCATGAGCCATGCCCCACTCGGCTACAGATTGGTCTTCCCTTCTGCTTTACGGTGTGCTCGACGCGGCGGCGTGTGACGATGAGGACCTGCACGCAGCCCTCGCCCACCCCGGCGTTCAGGAGGCGCCGCTATCGCTTCTGTCGTGTGGCCCGCTGTCGGTGCTCGTGTCTCCGGTGGATGATCCGGCCGCCCTGGAGCAGCCTGATGTAGATGAGGTCCTGGCGTACAAGGACGCCATCGAAGTCGCGTACGAGGTCCGGCCTCTTTTGCCGCTTCGCTTCGGAACGCAGGCGCAGACGCCCGAAGCGGCTCGTCGTCTCGTGCGGGACCGGGCCAAGGCGTGCAAACAGCAACTCGCGTACCTGGAGGGCCGAGTGGAGATGGGCGTTCGGTTGCAGCTTTCGTCTCCTCCGGAGTCGCCGCCGCAGGAAGCGGACTCGGACGCAGCGTCGGGCACGGCGTATCTTCAGGCGCGGAAAGAGACGTATGCTCGCACGCAGCGTCCGCTCCGAGAGGGGCTGCAGGCATACCGCGAGGCCCTGGACGAACTCTGGGTGGACGCGTCGCACGACGAACCGGGGCCGGACGAACGCGTGCTTTCGGGGGCCTTCCTCGTGCCGCGCCGGGACGTAGACGCGTTTGTGGGTCGGGCCGAGGCGGTTGAGGGGCCCCCGGAGGTGCGCGAGTCGAAGATTGTGGGCCCGTGGGCGCCGTTCAGCTTCGCCTCGCTCGCCCTCTGAATCGACGGGGGCTCGGACGAGTGCAGCGTCCCGTCAACTCTCGCTGCTCGCGGAGGAGCGCGAGCCGTCCTGGTCGAAGAGGTTGGCTTCGGAGCGGGACGAGGAACGGTCGAAGTGCTCGTAGGCTCGCTGCAGGGCGACACGACCTCGGGGCGTGCGCTCCATGAAGCCTTCCTGGATGAGGTAGGGCTCGTAGACCTCTTCGAGCGTACCGGACTCCTCCCCTACCGACACGGCGAGGTTCTTGAGGCCGGTGGGCCCGCCGTCGAAGTTGTCTATAAGCGTGAGGAGGATGCGGGTGTCCATGTCGTCGAGCCCGGCCTCGTCCACGTCGAGGGCGTTGAGCGCCCGGTCGGCAATGTTCTTCGTGATCTCACCGTCGCCCTCCACCTCAGCAAAGTCGCGGGTGCGCCGCAGCAGGCGATTGGCGACACGCGGCGTGCCCCGGCTCCGGCGGGCGATCTCGAAGGCGCCCTCTTCAGTTGCGTCGACGTCCAGGATGCGGGCCGAGC
>CAZTDC010000276.1:0-4854 GCA_964612165.1 uncultured Salinivenus sp. | reverse complement strand
TTGATCGGAGCCGCGAAGAACGCCTAGGCGGCGATCGGTACGATACGCTTTTTCTCGGGGGGGTGGCGTATCGTCCCCATTCCAGTGTCGTCCTTAGTCCCAACCTCCGCCTATACGCTCCCAGTGATGCGCCAGTTGAGACGACGGCCCGGATGACAGTCGAGGTGAATTTTTAAGCGTCCGTTTTTGGATGCCACGTCGACGCGGGCGTAACGACGGCTATGGATGAACAGTCTAGACCACTTATACGAGCGGCCCGCCTCGAAAGGCATCGAGCGATCGCGGTCCGGCACCCGCAATGGCCAGAACCAGAGACCCCAGCAGCATGGCCCAGTCGGTGCGCGCCGCGTGCATCATGGCCCAGAAGCCGTAGGTGTTCATTTCCCGAACGGCGAAGGGACCGAACCCATGTCCCAGGAGAATGGGGAGCTTGGTCGTGAAGAGGGCGCCGAGCATGATAATCACGAGCGGCCCGGCGGCCCATCGTGTATAGAGGCCGATGAGCACGAGTACGCCACACACGACCTCGACGCTCCCGACCCCGAAGCCAAAAAACTCGGGCGCCGGGAAGCCGATGTCGGCGAACCGACCGGGCCCCCGAATGGCCGGATACAAGAATTTTTGCAGGCCTTCGGACACAAACACCAGTCCCACCATGAGTCGAACGAGGGGGAGGGTCCTCAGGGCCCGACGGGCATCCGCAGAGGAGAACGGCATGGAGTGGTGCTGGCGATTGGTGGGGAGTGCACGCGGGGGGGCTAGAGACGAGCTGTATCGAATACAGACAGCATCTGAAGCCGGTACCCGGACCGGTGCAGTGAACGAAGGCAGCGAACGAGACAACGACTTCCTTCACGTGCTGCAAAGCACACAATTGTTTCCCAACCGTTCCGGCCTTCCTCGTATTCTCGAAAAGGGCCAGATTGGGTCAGTTCGGGCCGGAGCGCCGAACGATCCGGATGGACGCGCTTCGTATATAGTGCACAAGCGTTCTGTTACCGTCTCGCGAGTCGCGACATGAGGATCGTTTTGTGGTGGGTCACGGCGGGGCTTTTCTTGCTCTTCGTTGGGGGCTGCACTTCCCCCTATAATCCGGACGTGCACCCGAAGCGTCTATCCCCGATTGACGAGACGCCCAGGTCCACTCCGGTGGATCTCGACGGCGACGGGCGGGACGAACTGGTTCAAACTGGAGACGTGCCCGCCGGGGAAGAGCAGTCCGTCCTCATACAGACGATCGAGGAGCGGGCCGTAGCCCAGGTGCACTTCACGGGCCAACTGGTCGGTCTGGAATTTGCCGACGTCACGCAGGATGGGCGGCTGGAAATCATTGCGCCGGTTGTGCAGGGGGATTCGATGTTCTACAACGTGGTGTCGGCAAGCGGGGAAAAGCTCGCTCGCTTCTTCGCGGTATCCGGCGAGCCGCGGCGGGAACCGGGCGGTACGATTCGGTGGGATTTTCGGAGCGCGTCCCTGCGCCTCTCGGACGTGACGAGAGACGGAACGCCGGAGCTGATCTCATTCTTCACCACGGGGTTTGCGCGGCAGCCGCGCGGCGTGTGGGTACACACGTATCCGGAGGGACAACAGGTGGGCCACCAGCGGGTTGGGGCGCTGGTGAGCGGAGGCGATGACTACTTCGGAGACGTAGACGACGACGCGTCTCCCGAATGGCTCTTTGGGTCCCGGTCGACGAACAATGGAGCTGACGCCGGCGGCATTAGCGACGACCGGGCCTACCTGGGTGCCATTGAAGTGACGACGGCTCCGCAGGTGGAGTGGCGCCGCGAAATGGGAGAAACCTTTTCGGGGACTCGCCTGCGACACGGGGACCTGACGGGCGACGGGCAGCTCGAGTTCGGCGCGCTCCGCGTGCCGCGCGCTGGTCGTCAGCAAGAGAAGAGTCCTCTTCACCAAATCGATCCCGCGACGGGAGAGACCCTTCAGCGATTTGCCCCCGAAGCCGTTCTTCAAGCCCTTCAGGTTGGCACACTGGGAGAGGACGGAGGCGATCGCATTCTCGTCCGCAACGCGAACGGGACCCTTCGCCTGCTGGGCCCCGAGTTCGACGTCCGTCGCGAGCGCACGTTCGAGGAAAACATCCAGTCCGTGCAGATCCTTGACGACGTGAACGGAGACGACCGCGACGAGGTTATCGTCCACACGGAGGCCGGTACGCTGTGGCTACGACCGGACCTCTCGACCTTCGCGGCCACGCAGCGCCGAGGGGACTGGCGCGTCCTTCGGACCGGGGTTGGGCGTGCGCCCCGCATCGCCGTCCTTGAGGAAAAGGGAAGCATGACGCACTTCCGGGCCGTGGAGAACTCGTTTTGGTGGGCCTACCGGTACGGGCCGATGGCTGGGCTCTGTCTCGGTCTCCTTGCCGCGGTGGGCGGGGGCCTCGTGGGTGTGCGGCGGTACCGGCAGTTTCGCCTCCGGGAAGCGGTGCACGAGCAGGTGACGACTCACTCCGATCGGGAGTGGCTGCTGGTTCACCCCCGCTATGGGATCGAGGAGACGAGTGCCGGGGCGCCGGGCCTTCTGGGATTTCGGAAAGGGGCGGTGATCGACGAGGAGGATCTTCGCGAGCAGGTGCCCGCCCTGGCCGATCATCTCGACGCGCTCGCTGCGGGGCCAGCAGGCCCGACGGCCGAAGAGCTTCCGGTCGAGAACCGAACGCTCACGGTTACCTGTACGCCCCTGGAGGTGAGACGCAGTGGCCGCCCGTACTGGCTGGTGTGGCTGGAGCTGAGCACGCCGGACGTAGAAGCCTTCCGGGCCCAAAGCCTGATGGCCCAGCGGGTCGCCCACGATCTCAAGAATCCGCTCACCAGCATCCTGCTCACGCTTCAGCGCATGCAAATGGCGTATCGGGAGCAGGACACCGAACTCGCCGACACGCTTGACGACTATACCGAACGCATCGAGGACCGGATTGCCTCGCTGCGACGAATGACGACCAACGTCCTCAAATTCGTGGGCAAAGAGGATCTGCGCCGTACGCCGACGAACGTGAGTCATTTTCTGAAGGAGGTAGCCGACACGCTCGAACAGAACCTGCCCCCTGACATCGAGATGCAGCGTCGATTTGACGAGGAGCTTCCGGTCGCGGCGGTCGACCAGGACCAGATGCGCTCGGTCGTCGAGAACCTGGTCACAAATGCCGTGGAGGCGATGCCCGAGGGCGGCGTGCTCACCCTTTCGACGCGATTGGCACGTGACTTGTATTTCGAAGACGAACCGGGGGCCCGCGACTATGTGGTCGTAGAGGTTCGCGACACCGGCGTCGGCATGACGCCGTCCGTGCAGGCCCGCTTGTTTGAGCCCGGGTTCTCCACCCGTGACGATACCGGACTGGGGATGGCCCTCGCTCGAAAAATTGTGGACGATCACGGTGGAGAGATCGAGGTTGAAAGCGAGCCCGAGGTCGGAACGAGCGTGACCCTGTACATGCCGACGAAGAAAGGGGGGGACGCATCCACCGAAAATGACTGACTCATCTGCTTCTGCACGATGCAATGGCGGCTCCTACCGTTCTCGTTGCCGACGACGATCCTCCAATTCGGGAAGGCCTCTGCGACATCCTGCAGCACGAGGACTTCGATACTTTAGAGGCCAGTGACGGCAAGACGGCGCTGGCTCAGCTTGAGGAATCGGCCGTGGACCTGCTCCTACTCGACCTCAAGATGCCCCGGGTGCCCGGCATGGACGTGCTTCGAACGACGATGGACGAGCATCCGGAAGTGCCGGTCGTCATCGTCAGCGGCAAGGGAACCATTCAGAAGGCCGTTGAGGCCACGAAGATCGGGGCGTACGACTTTCTGGAAAAGCCGGTCGACGCCCAGCGCCTGCTCGTGACGGTCCGCAACGCCCTGGAAAAGGCCCGGCTGGAACGGCAGCGCAACCGCCTTCTCGACGAAGCCCGTGAGCGGTATAAAATGGTGGGCACCAGCGAGGCGATGCAACGCGTGTATGATCGGATCGACAAGGCCGCGGCCTCGGACTGCCGCGTGCTCATCACGGGAGAGAGCGGGACGGGCAAAGAACTGGTGGCCCGGGCCATTCACCACAACAGCGATCGGGCCGGAGCGCCCTTCGTGACGGTGAACTGTGCGGCTCTCCCCGAGGACCTCATCGAGACCGAGCTCTTCGGGCACGAGGAGGGTGCTTTTACCGGGGCGAAGGGCGATCATACAGGCAAATTCGCGCAGGCTAACGGCGGTACGCTTTTTCTGGATGAGGTGGGCGACATGAGCCTCGCCGCGCAGTCCAAGACGCTGCGCGCCCTCGAGACTGGCACCATCCAGCCCATCGGGAGCGAGGAGACTGTCGAGGTAAACGTTCGTATCCTTGCCGCAACAAACGCCGACCTGCAGGACGCGATCGACGACGACGCCTTTCGGGAGGACCTATACTACCGGCTCAACGTCCTCGTCGTCGAGGTCCCGCCCCTACGCGAGCGGCGCGACGACATTCCCGATCTGGCTGCCCACTTCTTGTCCGAAGCCGCCGGAAATGAGGCGGCCCCGGAGCTTCGGGAAGATGCCCTCGCAGTCCTCATGAGTCACCACTGGCCGGGCAACGTGCGGGAGATGGAAAATGCGATCGAGCGACTCGTGGTGCTCAGCGAGGGCGACGCGATTGGGGCTGGAGCCGTGCAGGAGGCCCTCGACGATCCGGATCGGGTGCCGTCCTCGGACGACATTGATCTCCGAGCTGCCCGCGACCGGTTCGAGGCCGCCTACATCCGCCAGGCCCTCCGCGCCCACGACGGCGCCATCCAGGCCACAGCCGACGCCCTCGGCATCGACCGCTCCTCGCTGTGGCGGAAGATGGACGACTACGGGATTGAGA
>CAZTDC010000275.1:0-4884 GCA_964612165.1 uncultured Salinivenus sp. | reverse complement strand
GCGCTGCCGTTATCAGTCAGGTCGTGATGCGTGAATCGTAAGGCGTGACGATGGGTGTCGTCCTGATCGAACCAATGACGGTTGGGATGGGCACCCCCACGGTTCACTTCTCACGCATCACGCCCCCTCCAAAGCAACGCTCCCTTCCGGCGAATCCATTCTCCCCACGCATGAGGAGAGCTACCCCCCCGATTCAATCAGGGCTTCGACGTTGTCGCTGTAGCCGCGGCTCGACTTGAGGGGCGTGCCGGCGGCCATGATGAGACGGTAGGTGCCGTGGTCCATGGGGCGCAGCTCCTCGACGTAGTCGGTGTTCACGATGTAGGAGCGGTGGACGCGGAGGAAGCGGTCGGGGTCGAGCCGGTCTTCGAGCTCCTTCATCGTTTTGCGAACGAGGTGCGTGTCCTCCCCGTCGTGCAGCGCCACGTAGTCCCCCTCCGACTCGATCCACTGCACGTCGGCCGCGTCGACGAAGTAGATGCGATCGCGGCTCCGGACGGTGAAGCGCTCGATGGATGGCGTCTCGTCGTCCTCCGTTCCTTCGTCCTCGGCGTACTGCTGCAGGAGCCCGTGCAGCTGGTCGCTGAGGGCACTGGCCTCGGCCTGCTGGAGCTGGGTGCGCGCCCGGTCGAGGGCCTCCTCGAACCGCTCCTCGTCGATCGGCTTCAGGAGGTAGTCGAGCGCCTGAGCCTCAAAGGCCTCGAGGGCGTACTCGTCGTAGGCGGTGACGAAGATGGTAAGGGGCATCTCGTCGACGCCCACTTCGCGCACCACCTCCAGCCCCGTCATCTCCGGCATCTGCACGTCGAGGAAGACGAGGTCGGGGTCGTGCTCCCGAATGCGACGGACGGCCTGGGGGCCATCGGCGGCCTCGTCCACGACGGCAATGTCTTCGACCGACTCGATCAGCTGGGCAACCCCCTTTCGGGCCAGGGGCTCGTCGTCGACGATGAGGGCACGAATGGACGTGTCGGGCATGGGGAAGGCGTATCGGGATTCAGTGGAGAAGTCAGTTGCGTCCAGGGGGGTGACGGGTGTGCCGTCCGCTGGAGGACAATGTTGGAAGGTGGAAGGTTGGGGGGAAGTGGGCTGTCAATTGCAGAGCGTACGCACTTCTCGATCCTGTGGCGTTATTCAGGAGTGGCCACGGCCGTCGGGTCCTCTTCCACGTCGAACGCCGTGGCGTCTGGGTCGGTGGGCACGCGGATGGTGACACGGGCGCCCCCCTCGGCCGCCGTGCCAAGCTCGAAGGTGTGGTGGTCGCCGTAGAGGGTATCGAGACGACGCATCGTGTTGGACAACCCCACCCCATCATCGTCGGTGACCTCGTCGGGATCATCTGATGGGAACCCGGGCCCGCTATCCGCCACTGTGAGTTCGACCTGATCCCCGTCCTCGCCCGGGACAGGGGCCGCCGTCACCCGCACACGGCCAGCCTCCGAATGGGGGGCGATGCCGTGGCGCACGGCGTTCTCGACGAGGGGCTGCAGCAGAAGGTAGGGCACCGGTACCTCGCTCGCCGCCGGATCCACGTCGATTTCCACCTGCAGGCGCTCCCCGAAGCGCACCTGTTCAATTTCCAGGTAGCGCTCCACGAGGTCAATCTCCTCTCGCAGCGGCACCATCTGCACGTCCGCCCCCTTGAACGTGGCACGCAGCAGGTCGCTCAGCAGACGCAGCGTGCGGCCCGCCTTTTTCGTTTCGCCGCCCCGCACCAGCACGGCGATGGCGTTGAGGGTGTTGAAGAGGAAGTGCGGGTTCACCTGCATGCGCAGGGCCTGGAGCTGGGCCTGCGCGAGCTCGGCCCGGAGCGCCTGGGCCTGCGCCTCCTGCTCGCGGGAGCGCACGAAGTGCTCGTACGCAAAGCAGATGGCCGCCACGATGAAGTAGGTGAAGTAGTCCGCCAGGAAGCGACGGAAGAGAAAGACGACCAGTTGCCAGCCCTCCAGGCCGTACGGGTCTACCGTCCGCAGATCAAAAGAGGTCGTAAAATCGGGGTAGACGCCCTTCCGGATGAACGACGCCCCCGCGAAGATGCCCCGCTCCAGGGCCACGTGCGCCGCGGCGATGGGGAGGCCGATCACGAGGGCCCACCATATTCCCTGCTTCAATCGATTCCGCACGTCCACCCACCGAAACAAGCGCAACACCACGGGCACGAGCAGGGCCCAGACGTGCAGACGGGTCCACAGCCCCAGGATGAGGGCGTACGTGGCCAGGAGGAGCTCCAGCCACAGCCACTGGTTGCCGGACATTCGGTACCACTCGATGAGCGCCGGGGCCCCAACTTCCGTGCCGACGAGCAGGGCCGCGAGCAGGATTGTGCCATACAGAAAGTAGCGCCGCGCAAATCGGCGGAGGGAGGACAACTCCGAGAAGGCCGGACCGGCCATGAAGGCGAAAAACGGATGTGCAAGCGACGTGCGAGCATTCTCCATCGGCGGGCGACGGCTCCTCCCTGATCAGGTGCCGACGTTCCACGACGTCAGCGTCGAAAAGTTCGACTGTCGACCGAGCATTTGACCGTTAGTTTCACAACCCCGTCACGGTTCCCCCTTGACGCCCCGGGGGGTGATTTTTGTATACTACTAGATGTGATGCTAACCGAAGTTTTTAAGCCTGCTCCCAACCGGGGCGGGCTTTTTTTATCCGTGTCCCAGGTCTCTCCCCCGATCAACACGTCGCTATGGCTTCCTCCTCCCCCTCTTCTTTCGACGGTCCCCGAATTGTGATGTGGGTGACCCTCCTGGTCGGTCTGGCGGCGGCCGGCTATGAGCTCACGAAGGGGGCCATCGAACTCGCATTGCTCGCAGGAGTGGGCGGGCTCGTCGCGTGGGCCGCGCTGCGTGTGCTCCTCCAGATTCGGGCGGCCGCAAAGGAGGACTGATTCCTTCAACCCGCTTCTTCCACGGCCCTGCCCCGTGCATTAGCGCACCGGTGGGCGCCGCTCGTCGAAGTCCGTTTCCTCCTGGTAGGCGTGCGCCAGCCGCAGAGCTGCGTCGTCGCGGTACAGTGCCCCGACGAAGGAGACGCTGCCGGGCTGTTTTCTGTACTCGGGCGGGTCGGGTTCGTCCTCCTCGGACGTGGCCGGGCGGAAGGCGTTGGGGACGCAGACGCAGGGGTGGCCGGTGAGGTTCGTGATGCCGAGCGTGCCGCCTTGAAAGCTTGGGCTCACAAAGACGTCAATCCCCTCCAGCGCCGCGTGGGTCTGCTGCAGGAGTTCGGTGCGGGCCCGGCGCATCTGCACGTGTTCAACAGCCGGCACCATGCGGGCCGTGCGGAAGACGTGCGGCCAGGCATCCTCGGACTGCCGCACCATCTCGTCGATGCCGTCGGTGCGCGTCAGCTTGTCGAACGCACTCGCCGCCTCCACCTCAAGGGTGTTCAATATCGCCCCCACGGGCAGGTCGCTCGGGAGCTCAACCGGCGTCATCTCCACGCCCAGTCCGCGCAGCACCTCCAGCGTCTGCTGGTCGGCCTCGGCGTTGTCGTAGTCGTCGCCGACGGCGCTCTCCAGAACGCCGACATTCAGGTCGGAGAGGGGCGAGGTCGGGTCGAACGGGAAGGGCGCGTCGACGGTCGAGGGGTCGCGCGGGTCGCGGCCGCGGATGCCATCGTAGACGAGGGCGGCGTCGAGGGCCGAGCGCGTGATCGGGCCGAGCTTGTCCATCGTCCACGACAGTGCCATGGCCCCGTGGCGGCTCACAGTGCCGAAGGTGGGGCGGTGACCGGTGACGCCGGTACGGGTCGACGGCGAGACAATGGAGCCCAGCGTCTCGCTCCCGATGGCAAACGGCACGCAGCCGGCCGACACCGCGGCACTGGGGCCGGCGCTCGACCCGCTCGATCCCTGCTCGATGTTCCACGGATTCCGTGTTTTGTGCTCGTACCAGACGTCCCCCCACGCCAGTGCGCCGAGAGACAGCTTGGCGACCATAACCGCTCCGGCCTCGTCTAGCCGCTCGATGACGGCCGCCGTCTCGTCGAGGACCTGCTCTTTGTAAGGCGTTGCGCCCCAAGTCGTCTTGGCGCCCTCGACGGCGAGAAGGTCCTTGGCGCCGTACGGGATGCCGTGAAGCGGGCCGCGCCAATTGCCGTTGGCGATCTCGTTGTCGGCCTGGCGTGCCGCCTCCATCGCCCGGTCTTCGGTGTAGCTAATGACGGCGTGCAACTCGTCGTCGTACGCCTTCAGGCGCTGGAGGTAGAGCTCGGTCAGCTCCACGCTCGTAACCTCCCCCGCCCGCAGCAGCGAAGCGAGCCGGGCCACGCCCGCGTAGGCCAGATCCGTCGAGGTCGAAGGCCGCTCCGGAGACGGAAGATCCACGGACGCACCGTACCGCTGATCAGGGACGTCGGGGATCTCGGCCCCGCCGATCCGGGGATCGAAGACCTCGGCCGGCCGACGGCTGTTCGGCAGGTCCATCTCGCGGACCTGCTCGTACTGCTTCAGGTTTTCGTTCAGGTCGTCGACCATCATCTCGCGCTCCTCGGACGTGAACGACACGCCCGCGATGGTCTCGGCGGCGGCGATGTGGTCAACGGTGATCTCTTGGTCTTCGTCGTCGACCTGCGCGTAGACGGCGCCGGGGAGAAGGCCGGTGAGGCCGACGGCAGCGCAGGCCTCCACGAATGCCCGTCGATCAATGCTCACGGTGGGTCTGGCGGTCGGTGGGAAGAGGGCGAACTGCTCGTGAACCTACGAAGACGCACGCAGAACTGGAAATGGGCGACGCGGGCAATCGTATCGTCGAGCACTCATAGGAGGCGGGGGACTCGTTTGCCACGAAACGACAGGCACTGCCCGGAGAGCATGGGCGAAAGGGAACGTGGGGGCATGGAAGAGGACCGTTCAATACGTGGTGAGCCAAGCCCTGAACGATCAGG
>CAZTDC010000274.1:0-4886 GCA_964612165.1 uncultured Salinivenus sp. | reverse complement strand
AGGATGCGCACCATCGTCTGGGCGGTTTGAGTGTTGAACGCGCCGACGATCTGGCGGGTCACACCCGCGGGGTTGCAGAGCGGCCCAAGGATGTTGAAGAAGGTCCGTACGCTGAGCGACTTGCGCACGGGCATGACGTGCTTCATAGCCGGGTGGAAGAAGGGGGCAAAGAGGAAGGCAATGCCTACCTCGTTGAGGCAATGCTCCACGCCATTCTTCTTGAGCTCGATCTCCACACCCAGCTCTTCCAGCACGTCGGCCGAGCCGGATTTGGAGGAAACGGACCGGTTCCCATGCTTGGCGACGGTAACCCCGGCGCCGGCGGCCACCAGGGAGGCAGTGGTCGAGATATTGAAGGTGTCGGCTCCGTCGCCCCCAGTGCCGCAGAGGTCCACGGCGTGCGGATCGTCGAGCTCCACGTCCACGGCGAACTCACGCATCGTTTTGGTGAAGCCGACCAGCTCATCGAGTTTTTCGCCTCGGGAACGGACGCCCAAGAGAAGGGCGGCCATGTGTTCGGGGAGCGCCTCTCCGCTCATCATCTGTTGCATAGCGTCCTCGGCCTCGGAACGCGAGAGCGGGTCGCCGTCGGCAATGGTCTGCAGAAACTCCTTCACAGTCGGTCGTCGCTTGCTTCAAAGAAAGAGATCGGTGGAGTTACGTCGCCGGAGATAGGCGCTCGTCGTCCCAGACGAGGCCGAGCCAGTTTTCGACGATCTTCGGGCCAGCCTTGGTCATCACGCTCTCCGGGTGAAATTGGATGCCGTGGAGCGGGTACGTGCGGTGCTGGAGGCCCATGATGGTGCCGTTCTCGGCCTCCGCCGTGATCTCCAGGGCGTCGTGGGGAAAGGAGTCGCGGTCCACAACAAGGGAGTGGTACCGCGTGGCGTCGAACGTCGGATCGATGCGCTCAAAAATCCCTTTTCCGTCATGCTTCACCGGACTCGTCTTGCCGTGCATGAGCTCGTCGGCCTGCACGATTTTGCCGCCGAAGACCTCCCCAATGGCTTGATGGCCCAGGCACACGCCGAGAATAGGGGTCGTCTCTCCCAATTCGCGGATGACGGGCTCCGTAATGCCGGCCTCGGCCGGACGCCCCGGTCCGGGCGAAATCAGAATGCCGTCCGGCGCCCTCGCTTTCACCTCGTCTAAAGACAGATCGTCATTCCGTACCACCTCCAGGTTGTCGGTATGTCGCCCGACGAGGTGGACGAGATTATATGTGAACGAGTCGTAGTTGTCGATGATGAGTATCATCGGTATGGAAGGTGGAAGGTTTGAAGACTTCGAGCTCAGTCGCCCTTTTCAACGTCGGCTGCGTCGTACTGGAGGTCGGGTTCGCTGACTTCGTTTGATGAGCCGCACCAGGACTTGGGGTGTTCATCATTTTAGCCCACCAGTTCTCAAAGCTTCGCCCACTCTCCGGATTGTTGCTATGGTTCCGTCGCTGCTTCGAAAGCAAGTGCGAAGACGTGCAGATCTAAGATTTCAGAGACCATTTTTGAATCAGTGTGTGCGAACAAGGCCGGTCACTTCTCGAACGCGCTCCATCATTGGCTGGACTCGTTCCCGGGCACGCTTGGTGCCATTCCGGAGCACGTCCCGTACATAATCGGGGCGCTGCTCGAGCTCCTTGCGCTTCTCTCGGGCGTCGGCGAAGTAGTCCTCGATCAGGCCCTGGAGTTCCTGTTTGGCGTGGCCGTAGCCGTAGCCGCCCTCGCGATACTTCTGAGCAATCTCCTCCGTCTTCTCCTCATCGGCGAAGAGCTTGATGAGGGCGAACACGTTGCAGCTCTCCGGATCCTTTGGTGCGTCAAGCGGCTCCGAGTCCGTGACGATGCTCATCACTTTGTCCTCCAGCTCGTCCCCCTCATCGAAGATTCCGATCGTGTTGTCATAGCTTTTTGACATCTTCCGTCCATCAATGCCGGGCACCACAGACACATGGTCGAGGATATAGGGCTCCGGGACGGGGAAGAGGGGCTCCTCTTCCGGACAAAATCTTTGATTGAAACGGCGGGCGACGTCGCGGGCAATTTCGATATTCTGTTTCTGATCGGAACCCACGGGTACGTGGGAGCCGCCATAGATCAGAATGTCGGCGGCCTGCAAGACGGGATAGTTGAAGAGTCCGGCATTCGGGGTGAGGCCGGCATTCACCTTCTCCTTGTACGCCACGCCCTTTTCCAATCGGCTGGTGGGTAGGAGGTTGAAAAAGATCCATGTGAGCTCCGTTACCTCCGGCACGTCGCTCTGCACGAAGAGCGCAGCCTCCTCCGGGTCGAAGCCGAGGGCCAGGTAGTCGATCGCCACGTCAAGGGTGTGCTCACGGATTCGATTCGGGTCGTCGACCGACGTCATCGCATGGTAGTTTGCGATGAAGTAGAAAGCCTCATGCTGTTGATGCAGATCGATGTGTTGCCGGATCGCCCCGAAGTAGTTTCCAAGGTGGAGGCGTCCAGACGGTTGAATGCCAGACACAACGACCGTTTCAGCGGAGGTCGAAGGATCGGACGGAGGAGCAGTGTCAGGTGCTTCCATAGGGCTGAGGGATTACGAAGAAGGGTTGTCTCTGATTAGGAAAGACAGATCATGAACGCCGTCCCGCTAGGAAGGAAGTCGCCAATTGCGATGAGTTATGACAGCACGTGTCAGAGGGCAGGGTGGCAGGACCTGGTCCAACGGTGACTCCGGCAGTCGGGTCAAGATGGCAGCAGGAAATCTAAGCGGAGACGAGCCGCGGACCTATCCGATGGACGCCTCTGCGCGATCGATCAGGTTCGATAGGAGCTCGAGGCGTTCGCTGCTATTGCTCTTGACGGCTTCAAGGATGCCGCGTGTACGCATCTGATGCTCGACATCGTCAAGTTCATGCTCCAGCGTCTGGTTGAACCCCGTTTCGAGGTCCTCGAGCTGATAGAGCATATCGAGCTCATCGTTGCCGAGGTCGAAGTCCGACGCTTCCAGGTCAGTGCCGTTTTCCGGCGTGCCGCCGCAACTGAGCACGGTTTCGGACAGCTTCCCCACGTCGGCCCGGGCGGTTTTCTGCACCCGCTGCAGGGCCTCGGTCAAGGCCGAGTCACTATGGGAGCGGATAACGCACTGATAACTGTGGTTCAGCTTCAGAAATTGAAGGATCAGGGGATTGAGGCGCTCGACCGTTTTGGATCGGGTGATGGTTTTGCCGGCCCAGCCACGGTTGAGGATTGCCTCTTTGATCGGGTTTGGCATCGGCGCTGCGGAGTGCGAGTTCAAGGGGGAATATGCAAAGGGGTCCTACCGTCAGGTCGGAGGGAAGTTTGGGGCGGGAGCTGGCCCAACGACGACGTTACAGGAGGCCGTCGGCGGCCACGTTCATGGCCTGACGGAGGGCGGCGGCCTTATTCCAGGTTTCGTCGTATTCGCGGGCCGGGTCGCTGTCGGCCACAATTCCGGCGCCGGCCTGGACGTACGCGGTGTTGTCAGTGACGAGCATCGTGCGGATGGCAATACAGGTATCGAGGGTCCCGGAAAAGTCAACGTACCCCACGGCACCGGCGTAGATGCCGCGACGCGTCGGTTCCAGTTTATCGATAATTTCCATGGCACGCACCTTGGGGGCGCCGCTCACGGTGCCGGCGGGAAAGCAGGCGGCGAGCACGTCCATGGGGCCCTGATCGGTGCCGAGTTGGCCCTGCACCGACGACACGATGTGCATGACGTGCGAGTAGCGCTCGACGTAGGCGTAGCGGTCCACCTCTACGCTCCCATACTCGCAAACGCGCCCGAGATCGTTGCGCCCGAGGTCCACCAGCATGAGGTGCTCGGCGCGTTCCTTTGGGTCATTGAGCAACTCGTCGGCCAGGCCAGCATCCTCGTCTTCGGTCTCGCCCCGAGGGCGCGTACCCGCAATGGGAAGCACCTCAGCCGTGCCGTCCTGTGCCCGGACTAGCACCTCCGGCGAAGAGCCCACAAGGGCGAGGTCCTCCAGGTCGAGGTAGAAGAGGTAAGGGGAGGGATTCACCTGCCGCAGGGCACGATACAAGTTAAAGCGATCCCCCTCGAAGATCGTGCCAAACCGTTGGGAAAGAACGACCTGGAAGATGTCACCTCGGTCGATATGTTCCTTCGCCGATCGCACGGCCTCCTCAAAGACGGGGCGCTCAACGTTCGAGGTGAGTTCGTCCTCGGTCCACTCGACCGGGGAGGGGTGGGGCGTTGGGCTCGTGAGGTCCGATTCCAGGTCCGCCAGGCGGTCCTGAGCGTCGTCGTAAGCGGCCTGCAGGTCGGTCGAGTCATCGATGAAGACGTTGGCCATGAGCACGAGCTGGTGCCGCACGTGATCGAAGGCCGCAACGGTGTCGTAGAAGCACCAGACGGCGTCAGGGAGGTTCAGGTCGTCGGGCGGGGCGTCGGGGAGGTCTTCGACGAGCCGGACGGCGTCGTAGCCGAGGTAGCCCACGGCACCGCCCCGGAGCCGGGGCAAGTCGGGCAGATCGACCTCTGCGTAGCGATCAACGTAGGAGTCCAGCACATTGAAGATAGTTCCCTCCGGTTGCTCAAAACCCTCTTCGGGGCCAGGCGTTCGGCGTTCCTCGACTTCGACCGAGGCGCCGAACTCCGTACCCTGCACGATTCGATACGGGTCGCGCCCGAGGAAGGAGTAGCGGGCCAGCTTCTCGCCGCCCTCCACGCTCTCAAACAGGAAGCTGTAGGTCGCCTCTTGTCGGACCGAGAGAAAGGCCGACACAGGCGTTAGCAGGTCGGCGCTTCTTCGCACCGAGACGGGCACGACGAGCCGGTTGTGACCCGTCTCCCGGGCAGTCTCTACGTGTGTGCGGAAGTCGTCAAAGGTCATCGCGGAAACGTTGAAACAGGGGAAGCCAAACAAAAAACCCGCTGCCGAG
>CAZTDC010000273.1:0-4908 GCA_964612165.1 uncultured Salinivenus sp. | reverse complement strand
GCAGGAAGATCCACTGCGTCCACTTGTAGTAGTCCGGATCCGTGGTGTTGATCTCGCGCTGCCAGTCGTACGAGAAGCCGAGGCGCTTGAGCTGGCGCTTGAACTGCGCGATGTTCTCCTCGGTCGTGTCTCGGGGATGGGTATTCGTCTTCAGGGCGTACTGCTCGGCGGGCAGGCCGAAGGCGTCCCACCCCATCGGGTGCAGCACGTTCACGCCCTGCATGCGCTTGTAGCGCGCCACGATGTCGGTGGCCGTGTAGCCCTCCGGATGCCCCACGTGGAGACCCGAGCCGCTGGGATACGGAAACATGTCGAGGACGTAGACCTTCTCCTCGTCCTCCGGAATCTCGTCCGGCGTGCGAAAGGTCTGGTGCTCTTCCCAGTGCTCTTGCCACTTGGGTTCAATTTCGTGGAACGGATAGGACATGGCGGCTCGGCGGATTGAGCGTTCGGCGATCGGTGTCGCGTAACGGAAGCACTGTTGTACGCGACGGACGGAGGGGTAGGATCCTCACGGGATGGGACAGAGTACCCACCAGTCCCCCCACTTGCCACGCCCCTCACCGGAATTCAATCGTTTTCTGTCCGCTATGCCCGACGTTGAGACGCCCGACTTTCGCACCCTCCTTGAGGACGCCGACACCATCGCCGTCGTCGGCTGCTCGGCCACGCCCACGCGGACGAGCCACAAGATTGCGACGTATATGCAGGACCGGGGCTACCGCATCGTGCCGGTGAACCCCAACTACGACGAGGTGCTGGGGGAGACGTGCTACCCGGACCTCCCGAGTATCCCGTCCGACGTGGAGATCGACATTGTCGACATCTTCCGTCGTCCGGAGCACACGGCCGACATGGTGCGGACGGCCATCGAGCGGGTCGAGCAGACCGGACAGGCGGACACGTCCGCCGGCCCTGTAATCTGGACGCAACGGGGCGTCTCGAGTTCGGAGGCGGAGCAGCTTGCGGCGGAGGCCGGACTGCCCTACGTGCGCAACCGGTGCATCAAGGTTGTGTACGACCGGGTGCTCGCGTAGCGGCGTAGAGGCGTGGATGGGGAGCAGTCTCTGAATCGCCGCTTCTCCCTGAGAACCGACCACTATGCCCATCCCCCTGGGGTTAGGAAACGAGCGCGACGACCCGATCAACGACCGCCTCGACTGGACGCTCGGCGTCGATGGTGTGGGACGCCTCCTCGTAGGTCGGGCGCCGCTCGTCCAGCATCTGCTCGATTCGCTCCCGCATCTCGGGCTCCGGCAGCGGGGTTCCGTCGTCGTCCTGAAGGAGCGGGCGCTCGTCGGCCTCGTCGCGGACCCGCTCCACAATGGACGCGGGGGACACCTCCAGATACACCACGAGCCCATGCTCCTCCGCGAAGGCCCGGTTGTCGTCGTCCACGAGGGCGCCTCCGCCCAGCGCCACCACAAGGTCGTCGGTCTCGGCGGTTGTGCGGAGTGCGTCGGTTTCGCGCGACCGAAAGTACGCCTCTCCCTCTTGCGCAAACATCTCAGGGATGGACCGACCGTCCTGCACCGCAATCAGACGATCGAGATCGAGAAAGGGCTGGCCCAACCGAGACGCCACTCGGGGACCGACGGTCGACTTGCCGCTGGCCATGAAGCCGGTCAGATAGACGCGCACGTTGGATTTTGGGGTTGGGATTGGGGAACGTGGAATTGAGGCAGAAGAAATCGACATCCCCTCGGTTACAGCGATACCGAGAGGACCCGTCTCAACAGCTCACTCCCACACACGCACAACAACCGCAATTGATGCCCCGGTACCGGATGCTCGTCGAGTACGACGGAACGAACTTTCACGGCTGGCAGGTTCAGCCCGACGTGCCCACCGTGCAGGGGGCGCTTGAGGAGGCGGTGGAGACGGTGGTGTCCGAGGCGTGTCGCGTCACCGGGTCCGGCCGGACGGATGCAGGCGTCCACGCCCGCCGGCAGGTGGCCCACGTGGACCTCCCTACCGAGCGCGATCCATTTCGCCTGCGGGGGTCGCTCAACGGCCTGACGCCCGACGCCGTGGCGGTCCGCCGGGTCGAGCGCGCGCCCGACGACTTCCACGCCCGCTACGACGCCCGTCAACGGCGATACCACTACTACGTGCATACCCAACCTTGCGCTCTGGAGCGCACGACCCGAACGCAGCTCCGCCCGGTGCCGGACCTTGCCCGGATGAAGGCCGCCACGCCGGATTTGCTTGGTACGCAGCACTTCGGCTCCTTCTGTCTGACCCAGTCCGACACTGAGAACCGCGTGTGCACCCTCACCCACGCTCAGTGGGTCTCGGAGAAGCGTCGCGGCTTCGCGCGCTTCGAGATTGCCGGCACCCGGTTCCTGCACGGCATGGTCCGAGCCATCGTCGGGACCCTCGTCGACATTGGACGCGGGAAGCGCCCCGCCGATGCCCTCCCCCGAATCATCGCCGCTCAGGACCGTCGAGCCGCCGGCCCCTCCCTGCCCCCCGACGGGCTCGTGCTCGACACCGTTCGATACGAATCTTCGGTTCTGGGCGTTGATCCCGTCTCTTGACTTGCCCGTCCCGCCTGTGCCTGTAACATCGGAGGGGCCGTTGCTCGTTACGTGACTGCGTATTGCCGGTTCGATTCCCTCTCACCATCCGGGTTTCTGCTATGGACTTCGACCTCCGAACAGCCCTCCGCTGGATCATCTACGGCGTCATCGCACTGATTGGCCTGAGCCTCATTGGCGTGCTCGTGGACGTGGCCAGCTCCCTGCTCTGGCTCCTCCTGAAGGCCGGATTCGTCGTGCTCGTCGTCCTCTTCATTCTAGAGGTGCTGAGCGGCTTCTTGGAAGATTGACCGGGGGACGGAAGGCGGAAGCGGACGAAACGAGTACCTCTGCCTACTCGGGGATTGTCAGGTTCTCACACGATCTCCTGGTTTTTCTGCCCCTCAGTCCCGATTTTTGAACGGTGCAGGTTTTCTTGCTGCCTCCCGCACCGACCTCCGATTCTACCGTGGACCGCTTCGACGCCCCCACCGCAACGCCCTCCGAACAAACCGACTCCGTCTACGGCATTCCGGCAGAGGCACACCTGCTGGAACAGGTCATCGTGCACACGCCGGGGCAGGAGATGGAGCTCGTCGCCCCCGACAACCGGGCCGAACTCCTCTTTGACGACATTCTCTTTGTCGGGCACGCCCGCAAGGAGCACCTCCTCATGTGCTCGGTCTTTGAGAAGATCGTGGGCCGCCCCGACACGGTGCTGCAAATCCGGGACCTGCTGCTGGAAGCCTTCGAGAAGGAAGAAGCGCGCTACGCATTTGTGGAGAAGCTCTGCCGCAGCCTGCCCGAGCAAAACCTCGGGGCCGTCGAGGACGACCTGAAGCGCTTTACTCCGGAGGACCTACAGCAGTTTGCGCTAACGGGGGAGTCGGAGCTGCCCATTCAGGTGCAGCCGGTACCCAATCTCATGTTCACCCGCGACCTGGCAGCCGTCGTGCACGACCACATTATCTTGAGTCACGCGGCCACCGTGGCCCGCACACGGGAGAGCATCATCATCAACGTGATTCTCAACCACCATCCCCGGTTCGCCCCGCACAGCGACAAGGTCATCGAACTGCCGCCGGGCGTAACGTTCGAGGGCGGCGACCTCCTCGTTGCGAGCCCCGACACCGTGCTCATCGGACACTCGGAGCGCACCTCGTTCGGGGCCATCATGGCCATCGCCCACGAGCTGTTCGAGCGCACGCCCGTCGAGCACGTTCTGGCGGTGGACCTTCCAAAGCGACGTGCGACGATGCACCTCGACACGGTGTTCACGTTCGCCTCGCCCAATGAGGTCATTGTCTTCCCACCGTTGCTTGAAACCCACGGCTTCGGGTACGCCGTGCACCTTACGCCGACTACGGGGACCGGGCGCTTCGTGACGGATATGCGGCTCAACCTGCGGGACGCCCTCGACGACCTCCTCGACCGCGACCTCACGTACATCCCCTGCGGCGGGGCCGACCGCCTGCACCAGGAGCGCGAACAGTGGACCGACGGGGCCAACGTGTTCGCCGCGGCCCCCGGGGCCATCCTCGGGTACGAACGCAACCGCCGTACCTTCGGGCTTCTTCAGGAGCACGGCTACCGAGTCGTCTCGGCCGAAAGTTTCCTGTCCTACTTCGAGGCGGGAGCCTTTGACCCGGGATCGGAGAAGGTCGCCATTCAGCTTGCCGGAACCGAGTTGTCTCGCGGACGGGGCGGGCCGCGGTGCATGACCCTTCCGGTGGCCCGGCACACCCACCCGACTGGGGGAGGAGAATAGGCTCCTCGCTGGAGCCCGAACCGTGACGGCCTAAAAACGGGGGGTCGACTCAGCTCTCTACCGAACGCGGACGAACTGTCGACTGGCCGAAAAGGTCTCGCCAATCGCCCGAACGAGGTAGGTGCCACTCTCCAGATCCGGTCCCACACGCAGCGTAATCTGCTCCTTGTGCCCGACTGTCCCGTCGTGGAGGCTCCGGACGCGACGCCCGAGCAAGTCGTAGACGGCCACGCGCACCGCCTGCCTGGACGGCACGGTCAGCGTGACGGTCCCCGCACGGCGGACGGGATTCGGCGTGACGGCTGACAGCGCAGATCCGTCTGGGGGGGCAAGGCGAACGGTGGTGGTGTCGCTGTAATGAAACGACCCGTCCGTGTCGATTTGCTTCAATCGATAGGTGTGGGGACCAGCACCGATCCCAGTGATTCGATGACTGTAGCTCTGCGGGTGCGTGGTCGTTCCCGTCCCCGGGACAAAGGCGATCCGCTCAAACGATCCATTTTCAGAAAGGGTTTGCACGGCAAATCCCGCATTGTTCTCTTCGGAAGCCGTAACCCACTCCAGTACCAGGGCCCGCTCTCCCACCTGCTTTCCCTGAAAAGAGACCATCTCGACGGGCAA
>CAZTDC010000272.1:0-4914 GCA_964612165.1 uncultured Salinivenus sp. | reverse complement strand
CTCACGGGACGGGTCCAGGTCGACGGCAGCGGACTCACGCTCCCGGAACTGCAAGGCACTGTAGACGGGACCCTGTCGGAGTCGCGCTTGGCTGGGCGCCAATTCGCGTCGGCGGACCTGCAGCTCACGGTGTCGGGGCGAAGCGCAAAGGGAAAATTGTCCGTTCAGCAGCCCTACGACGGACAGTTCACGGTCAGAGGGGGGGTGGACGCTACCGGACCAACGTCCCTCTACAACCTTGCGGCGTCGACCCAGAACATGGACCTCGACGATCTCCACCCAGCCCTTCCCAGCACGCGGCTGAATGCCTCCCTCACGACGCAGGGGCGGGGCGACACATGGCCAACCCTCTCCGGAAGCGCCCGGCTTAAGGTGGATACCTCTCTGGTCCGCCAGGCGGAAAGCACGGCCCTCCTTCCTCCTCACAAGATCTCGCTCGACGTCACGTCTCCCTCCGTCGACTCCACGCAGATCCTACTCGGGGGATCAATCGCCTCCGCAACCCTCAACAGCACCCACGTGGGCCCGCCGCTGTGGACGTCCGTTCGTCTCTGGCTTACGTCGCTCCGCCGCGCCTTCGACCGCCAGCTCACCCCCTTGTCCCCCAGCGCCTCGGACACCAGCTCGTCCCCGGTTATTCCCAACTCGGTTCGCACCCGGGCCCAAAACGTCCTGGCTCGCGCGCCGCAGGAGTCCCCAATTCACCTTCACGGAACGCTGGATGTACACCAGATGGACCTGCTTCGAAAGTGGTGGCCCGCGGCGCCGACCGACGCCCAAGCCCTTCGGACCCAAGCGTCGCTCACCCTTTCTCCCGACACCCTTCACACGAGCGGCACCCTTGCGGCCGACCAGCTCCGGATTCAGAACCGACGGATCGATACGCTCGACACCACCTTCGAACTCTCTGCTCCTCTCGCGCCCAATCTCCCGCACGTCCTGACAGCCGACCTTTCGGGACGTGCTGACACCGTCCAGATCGGCGACCGGGCCCTTACTAAGCCGTCGGTCGCGTTCTCTCTCGAGCAGGGCCGCGGGACCCTTGAGGGACGAGCGAACGGCTTTGGGCGAGCCGGTCCGTTCGAGGTGAGCAGCGACGTGAGCGTTCAAGCCGGGCGCACCCAATTCTCCATCCAAGACCTGTACGTTGGTGCCGGGCAGAATGCCTGGATCGCTCAAACAGCCAGCGTGGTCTCTCTCCATTCGGACGCGGTCGTCTTCGACTCGCTCGACGTTGAAAGTCCACGCCCGCTCACGGAGGGGGCCCAACAGATCCAACTTCACGGTACGCTCTCGTCGGCCCCCTCGGACACGTTGTACGCGGAGATGAGCGACGTTTTGCTCTATCCGATTATCCAGCTCACCTCGATGTCTCGTCCAATCGGGGGACGACTGAACGGCCAAGTGGCCTACACCGGGGGCCAAACACAACCGCAGATCGAGGGGGACTTCGAGGTCCACCGGCTCTCGTTCGACCGGCGCGTCCTCGGCACCCTTGAGGTGGAAAGTCGACTGACGCCCTCTTCCCCCGACCTTCTCGTCAACGCGGCCCTTGTGCCCGAGCAGACCGCCCTGGACAACCTACCCGGACCTCCCCTCGTCCCTCAAGGTCCTCGCACGCTTGAAGAAAACCGTCTCCAACTCGATGGACGCGTCCGCCTCCCCGGGTGGACGACGTCGCGCAACGATGAGGAACCCACCTCCGACCAGCTTGACCTCAACGTCGACGTCGACCGGGCAGACCTCTTCTTCTTCAAGTATATCTTCGAAGAAGAGCTAGCGAAAGCACAAGGCTTCGCGTCCGGTTTCATCCACGTCGGGGGGCGTTTTCGGGACCCCACCTTCGACGCTGAATTGAGCGTACAGGAGGCCCGCTTTACGCTTCCGAAGTTTGGGCTCGCCTACACCGCCAGCGGACAAGTAAACGTGGATCGGGAGGGCATTCACGCCGATGCCCTCCGCGTGAGCGACGGATCCGGCTCCGCCACGGTCCGAGGCAGCCTCCTCTTCAACGAATACAAGTATTTCTCCTTCGATCTGTCGGCCAACCTCGACGAACTGACCATTATCGACGTCGCCGACCCGAAAGATCTGCCCTTCTACGGCGAAATCCGCGCGTCGGGCCCCGCATCGCTTACGGGGCCGCTGTCTGACGCCACCCTCCGTTCCGAACGGGCTCGCACAACCCCGGACAGCGAGCTCTTCATTCCGGTGTCCGAGAGCGGCGTCGAGGAGGGATCCGGATACATCATCTTTGCCGACTCGACCGGAGAAGTGTCCAACCTTCAGGATCTAACGAGTCGCGACAACATCCTCTCGGACCGCCCCGCTGGAGAACCGTCCTTTCTCGAAGGGCTCAACATCGACATCAACGTGGTGGCCCCGGAGGAGTCGACCGTTCACCTCGTGTTTGACCCCATCGTGGGGGACGTGGTGACGGCCGTCGGATCCGGTCGCGTGCAGCTTCAGCGACAGGGGGGCGATTTCTTCGTCTACGGGAACTTCGACGTGCAAGACGGCACCTACCTCTTCACGGCCGGCGAGGTCTTTGTCCGGCGGTTCAATATCAGCGGCGGCACGCTTACGTGGGACGGCCCGCCAACCAACGCCCAGCTCGACATTCAGGCCGAATACCGAACCCGTGCCTCCACAGATGGCCTCGGCTCCACGGAGAGCCGACGTATTCCAGAACGTATTCCGGTGCGCGTGCTGCTGGACATTGGAGGGCGGGTCGAAACCCCCCAGGTGGAGCTGAGCCTAGCACAGGTGCGGGACGAACGGAACAGCTTCTTAGGTTCTGAAACCCTGGATGCGATCCTGAACCAACCGGACAAGACCACGGAGTACGCGACAAGTGTGCTCCTCACCAATACCTTCCTGCTCACAACGGAGTCGATCCAGGGGCAAGGCGCGGGTGGAAGCCCTACGCAGGCCGGGAACCTAACCCAAGCCGGCAATCAGCTCGCGTTCAACAGCGTCTCGCAGCTGGTGGCAAGCCAGCTCAACCGGTACCTGAGCGCCGCGCTCCCGAACGTTGACCTGAACCTCGGCCTGCAGGGACGAAACCCAAACGACCTCGACGTCATCTACGGCGTGGCGCTCCGCCTTCTGAACGAGCGACTCATCATTCGAGGTGAAGGCGTATACACGGGCAGCAATACCGATCAGCCCCAGCAGGCGCAAGGCCCTCAGGGCGAGTTCGTCGTGGAGCTTCGGCTCAGCAACCGGGTGAGCGTTGAGGCATTCTACCGCCGGACCGACGAGGATCTTCTGGAAAACCAAAGGCTCACGAGCAGCACCGGTGCTGGCCTGTCGTATCAGACTGAATTTTCGTCTTGGCGTGAGCTCTTTTCCCGCGTTTTTGGATGGCTCGTTCCCGGTCAGAAGGAACCCGTCCAGGACGAGCCCAACGAGGAGTCCGATCCCGCCCCTGCCCCGGTTGCACGGGACGATAGTGGTGAGACTGCCCCTTCCGATTCGGAAGACGAAGACCCCAACCCGAACAACTAAGCGAGGTTATATGACTTTTTTGTACGGTTCCGAACGCGGCTTCGTGCTTATGGTTAGAGTTTTTACTAATTAATCTTTGCATCAAAACTTTTCCCACGTGAGTCAAGCCGACACTACCAGCTCCACAAGTACTGAGGAGCTCCGCAAGCGCATTCTTCACTTTCTGCGCGAGCATCCCAACGACGCCCACCGCTCCGGCGATATTGCGAAGGGTCTCGGCATCGAAGACAATGACACCTATCTCCGCTTCTGCGATGTTCTGGCGGAGATGAGTGCCCAGCGCCTCGTGAAGCGGGAGGGTCGCAAGTACAAACACAAGGGCGAGAACACGCATCGCACCGGCATCCTCAAGTGCAATGAGCAGGGATTCGGCTTCGTGCAAGCCGTCGACTCGGAGGAGGAGTTCTTCATTCGCGAACCCCACATGGGGGAGGCACTGCACGGCGATCTGGTGCGTGTGGCGGTAGCGGCGAAGGCGGCCGAGGACAAGAAGCGCGAGTGTGAGGTCGTCGATATCGTCGAACGCCGACGGACGCAGGTCGTGGGCACGTTCCACAACCGTGGGAACTTTGCTTTTGTCGAACCCGACGACCGGCGCATTCTCCAGGAAGTGTACGTCTCCTCCGACGACTTCGGCGGTGCGAAGGACGGCGAAAAGGTCGTCGTGTCGATCGATCGCTTCGACAGCCGCAAGGCATCGCCCGAAGGCCGCATCCTGCGGGTCATCGGCTCGGCCGACGATCCGAACGTGCGCGTCCTCTCGCTGGCGATGAGCATGGACGTGAAGTCAGACTTCCCGAAGCCGGTCGAGGAAGAAGCAAACGACATCCCTGTCGAGATTCCGCAGTCCGAGATTGAGCGTCGGCTCGACCTTCGTCACAAAGACATCTTTACGATCGATCCGGTCGACGCGAAGGACTTCGACGACGCCATCCACATCGAGCGGCTCGACAACGACAACTTTGAAATCGGCGTCCACATTGCCGACGTGAGCCACTACGTCGAGCCCGGCTCGGCCATTGACCAAGAGGCCCTGGAGCGCGCCACGAGCGTATATCTGGTGGACCGCACCATCCCGATGCTCCCGGAGAAGCTTTCCAACAAAGTCTGCTCGCTCCGCCCGAAGGAGGACAAGCTCGCCTTCTCCATCATCATGGAGGTCACCCCACACGGCGAGGTCGAGGACTACAACATTCGGGAAACGGTGATCCACTCCAAGCAACGCCTCACCTACGATCGCGCCCAGGACTACATCGACGGGGGCTACCCGGACGATCCGGTGGCCGCCGAGGTGGTACAAGCCAACCGTCTGGCCAAGACGCTTACCAAGAAGCGGCTTCGCGAGGGCGCCATCGACTTCGGCTCCGATGAGGTGAAGGTGATCCTCGACGACGACGGCAACCC
>CAZTDC010000271.1:0-4932 GCA_964612165.1 uncultured Salinivenus sp. | reverse complement strand
CTCAGAAGTTGGGTACCGGGCCGTGCCTTCTACGCTTCCGATAAAAGCCCTTATGCGAAGCCAACATACTTTACACAGTATCCGATAGACCGCCCTGTAAGTCTCCGATTTTCCATGCCCGATCCCCCCGAAACTGACCCCTTAAATTCCAACGGCCTCGCCCCAGAAGAAGGAAGTTCTGGCGAAGAGGAGGGAGGCGCGCTCAGCCCCGAGCTAAAAGACTTGGCCGGGAAGGCCGTGGAGTACCACGACTCCGCCCTCTCGGAAAACACCCGGAAGGCCTACCGGCGCGGATGGGAGGACTTTGCCCAGTTCTGCGAGAAGCACGGCTTCGAGGCCGCTCCCGCCAGCGAGCAGGCCGTGGCCCTCTACCTGTCCGACAGGGCCGAGGACCTTGCGCCGTCGACCTTATCGCAGCGAATGGCCGCAATCCAGCATGCCCACGACGAGCGGGGGCTTGAAAGCCCCACACGGTCGAAGGCTGTCCAGAACGTCGTGCGCGGGATCCGCCGCGAGTCCGACCGCAGCCCTGAGCAGGCCCCGCCGCTGCTGACCGAACACATTAAGGACATGGTCGACGCGCTTCCCGGGAACGGGAAACCGCCGGAGGGCACAGAGGCGGAGGCCGCGTGGCTCCGTGGGAGGCGCGACCGGGCGCTGATCCTTACCGGCTTTGCGGGGGCGTTTCGGCGCTCTGAGCTTGCGGCTCTACGACAGGAGCACATCGACTCCCGCCCCGACGGGCTCCTTATCACCGTTCCCGAGAGCAAAACGGACCAGGAGGGGGAGGGGCAGCTTGTAGCGATTCGTCGGATCGAAGACTCGGGCTATTGTCCAGTTTCCGCGCTCCGGAGGTGGATAGGCGTGGCCCAGGTTGAGGAGGGGCCGGTCTTTCGGGGCGTGCCTCGGTCGGGACTCGTCTCGCGAGATGCGATTACCGGGCGCACGGCCGGAAATGCTGTGAAGCGGGCGGCAGAGGCGGCAGGCCTTCCCCAGGCAGAAGATTACACGGGGCACTCCCTCCGAGCCGGGCACATCACGCAGGCGTCAATGGAAGGAGCGCCCGACGCGGCGATTCAGGCGCAGAGCCGCCACGAATCGGATCGGGCGTTTCGGGAGTACGTCCGGCCGCAGAAGCTTTTAGAAAATACCTCCAGTGCGCATCTGGGGCTTTAGCGACACACCCAGGAGGCGAGCCGAGATCCGTCCTCAGGCGCAGCGGGCAAGGAAACGCAAAGGCACAGTCCCCCGGTCCAGGGAGACGGGGAACAGATGTTGGTCAACCTAATTCTCCCGACCCGCCCGGCGGATCGACCGACGACCGGCTTCGTCCCAGCCATGACAGCCTCCCGACGAGCACAGGAAACCGTCGCGATCGTTGGGGCGGGCGTGTCTGGTCTCGTCACGGCCAAGGTCCTGCAGTCGGACGGTTTCGACGTCACGGTCTTCGAGAAAGAACGGGAGATCGGGGGCGTATGGGCGTCCTCCCGCACCTATCCGGATCTCCGGACGAACAGCACCCGAGAGCTTTATGAGTTCTCGGACTTCGCCTATCCTGCAGGCACCGATCCGTTTCCCACTGCCGAGCAGGTCCGCGACTACCTCCACGCCTACGCCGAGGAGTTCGGTCTTCGTGACCTGCTCCGTCTCGAGACGGAGGTCACGTCTATCTCCCGCCTCGCCCCCGCCGGTGGACAGACACGTGGGGGCTTTCGGCTGCGGGCGAGAGACGCAGGCAATCCGGCTGGAGTACGGGACCACGATTTCGACTATGTAGCCGTCTGCAACGGCGTATTCTCCAAGCCTTTTGTTCCGGACGTAGAGGGAACTGGCCGGTTCGGAGGGGCCTTGCTCCACTCAAGTGAGTTTACCGACGTGGAGCAGGTCGGTGGCAAGCGCGTGGTCGTGGTGGGGGCCGGGAAGTCCGCACTGGACTGCGCGACGGTTGCCGCAAAGCACGGGTCCTCGTGCACGCTGGTGTTCCGGTCCCCTCGCTGGATGGCTCCCCAGTACGTACTCGGCGTCCGGTACGACTGGATCTTCATGAACCGGCTCTTCGAACTGTTTTTCGGCTACCACCGAAAGGGGCGCCTCGAAGCCTTTCTGCACGGCCCCCTAAGGCCCCTTGTCGAGGTGTTTTGGCGCGTCCAGAGTTGGATTACGCGACACGCGACCAGGGCCCCCAAGCAACTCGTGCCCGACGAGCCGCTGCCCTCCGGGTTCGAAAACATCGGCGTGGGGGCCGACTTCTACGACGCCGTCCACAGCGGAGAGGCCGTGCCGAAGCGCGGCGAGATCGCGGCCTTCGAGGAGGGCTCCACCGCGCGACTCACCTCTGGCGAGACACTTGAGGCAGACGTCGTAATCTTCGCCACCGGCTGGCAGCAAAACCTGACGTTCCTCGATGAGGACCTTCTCCAGCACGTACGCCCCGATGAGAAGTTCACCCTTTATCGCCACATCCTCCCGCCCCACGAACAGCGTCTCGGCTTCGTGGGCTACGCGTCCTCACTGAACAACACCCTCACCTCTGAGATCTCTGCCCACTGGCTGTCTCAGCACTTTCGAGGTGAGCTGTCCCTCCCGAGCCCTCGGCAGATGAGCCAGGAGATCGCCCGTGTCCACCGGTGGGCGGAGCGAACCTTTCCCGCTGCCAGCGAGGGGTACTTCATCGGCCCGTTTGTTGCCCATTACGTCGACGACCTGCTGCGGGACATGAACCTCCCGACCCGGCAGGCCGACAACCTGCTCACCGAATACTTCGGAAGGCTCCGGCCCAGCCGTTACCGCGACGTCCACGAGCAGCGGCGGCGCGCCCGCCGAACATCTTGAGTGAAAGGGCGAAAGCGCGGAGCGCAAAGCACGAAGGCGCGCAGCAAGCCACCGGAGGGACAAAGGTGTGCCCGAACGCTTCCGAAACGGCGTGTTGAGGCGGTGAGGAGGACGTTTCGGTAATTTGAGACCCGCTGAGATCCGACTCGGGACGCGAGCAAGGGGACAGGTCGACGAGTCCGTCTATCTCTCCCCTACGAATCGAGCATCAGGCTGCCGTCTGGATTGACGTAAAGCCAACGCTCGCGCCACCAGATCCGATTGGTCATCCAGCTTACGGCCCAGAGCGGCGGGCGGGGCAGGTCCGCCAAAGGAACGGCCCAGAGGTACCTTCCAAGACCCGAAGCCCCGGCCAAACTCAGGGCAACCCATGCCTGCCCGCCGATCTCTACGCCCGCGACTCCTGCCACCAGGGCACCCGACAGGAGGAATCCCCCACCCTGCATGGCGCTCACCCCCAGCGCCAGAAGCGCCCAGAACGACGAGTGGAGAAGAGGAAGAACGGCCGAGATCCCTGCTGGGGAGTAGCGGCGAAGGATCACCATCCACCGGAGCTGGTGGCGCAGCCACCGGGCAACCCGGTCTCTCCTGTGCACAAGCCGGGCGGGTCTCGGCAGAAGGTGTAGGCCGTGTCCCGCCTCGCGGACCGCCCGGGAGAGCGCCGTGTCGTCGGCCGCCGCGCGGGCGATCGCTTTCTCGCCCCCGACCTCCTCAAAGACATGGCGGCGGAGGGCCATCGTGCTTCCGAAGGCCGTTTTCTCGCCTTCACCTTGCCACTGCGGCGCGATGGCCAGCACTGCCTCATTGATCGTAAATGCCTGAAGAGCGGCAACAAGATTTTCAGCTCCGGTGCAGACCGGCACCCGAAAGGCAAGGCCGGTGCCCAGGGCCGCCGGGGCGACGCGGGCTGCCATCTCCGGCTCGACCTCCACGTCAGAGTCGACAAAGAGGAGAACTTCTCCGCTTCCTTCCCGCGTTCCAGCGATCATGTTTTTTCCCTTGCCCAGTCCCGGTGCTCCTATCTCTTCGCTAACCAGGGCTCGTGCACAGTCGTAGTCGTTGGCGACCCGGCGGGCGGCCGCGAGGGCCGGATCGCTCGGCTCCTCGGCGCAGATCAGGACCTCTAAGGGCCCGTCGTAGTCCTGCCGACAGAAGCGCCGGAGCCGCTTCTCCAGCCCCTTTTCTGCGCCCCGGACCGGACAGATCAGACTCACGGACGGCGCCTCGCTCCAGGACGTGCCGTCGGCCCGGGACCGGAGCAGCGGGTCTGCGAGGACAAGGCCAGTAAGCTTCTGGGCAAGCCCCAGGCCCACGGCGCCTATGGCAAACCACCAGAGGACAGTCAGAATCATTCCGTATGCCGATGTTGGTTGGGCCGAAAGCAGAATCGAGACATCTTCCACTTCCCGGTTGCTGGTTGCCGGGTCCTATCAAAGCCCCTTCATCGCCCCCTCCAGCTCCTCGTCCACGACGTGGGTGTAGATCATCGTGGTCGACAGGTCGGAGTGGCCGAGGGCCTTCTGCACCATTCGGATGTTTGACGTTTCCCGGTAGAGCCGCGTGGCGAAGGTGTGCCGAAGGGTGTGTGGACTCACACGGTCTACCTCGTCAATTTCGGCCTTTCGGGCGTAGCGCTTCACAGAGCGCCGCAGGTGAGAGGTGGCCACCTCCGTGCCCTTCCGGGTGGGGAGTAGGAAGTCAGACTCGGGGCGGCGGCCTGTCCACTCCCTCAGTTCCTCGAGAAGCTCCTCTCCGATCCAAAGAGTTCGGTCTTTCGCGCTTTTCCCTTCGCGGACCGACAGCTTCCCGCTCATAAGGTCAAGATGCTCGGGCCGCAGTGCCACGGCCTCCGAGGCCCGCAGACCTGCCTGTAGCATGAGGCGCATGAACAGGTAGTCCCGGTGTGGGCCGAAGTAGCGCTGGTTTGGCTGGGCGAGTAGGCGATCCGTTTCCTCCTCAGTTAGGATTTTCGGAAGCTTGTCCGGGCGAGCCATCGGGCCGAAGGGGGGGCTGTTGGGCAGGTCAGAAGCAGGGAATAGCAAAAACCCGCGTTCGGCCCGATTGTTACGGAAAGCCCTCTTTCCGTAACGCATGCGCGCC
>CAZTDC010000270.1:0-4951 GCA_964612165.1 uncultured Salinivenus sp. | reverse complement strand
ACGTGCTCGACAGCCCGCCGTCCGAGGCCTTCGACCGTGTCACGCGACTGGCCACGCGACTGTTCGACGTGCCTGTGACCATGGTCAACTTCATCGATCAGGAAAACCAGTGGTGTCTCTCCAGCTGCGGGCTGGATCTCGACCGAACGTCCCTGGAGGCTTCCTTCTGCGCCCATACCGTCGACGAGAAGGAGGTCATGGTCGTGGAGGACGCCACGATGGACGAACGGTTTGCCGATAACCCGCTCGTGACGAGCAAGCCCCATGTTCGCTTCTACGCGGGCGCACCGCTCGTTGCCCCTAACGGCTATCGTCTCGGGGCACTCTGCCTCCTCGACAATGAGCCCCGTACCTTCTCAAGTGAGAATGAGGAACTCCTGAGCGACCTGGCGGGGATCGTGATGGACGAGTTGAACTTGCGCCACTATGCGGCCGATGTCGACGCCGCCCGGCAGGCTCATCGAGAAACCAGTGAGCAGCAACAGCGCATTCTGGAGAGCATTACCGACGCCTTCGTTGCCCTCGACGAGGACTGGAGCTTTACCTACGTTAACGCGCAAGCGGAAACCCTGCTCGAACGTTCGCGGGATGAGCTTCTCGGCCGCAACGTCTGGGACGAATTTCCGGAGGCGGTCGGGTCGACCTTCCAGCAGAAGTTTGAAACGGCAATCGAGGAGCGCACCACCGTCGAGTTTACCGAGTTCTATCCGCCGCTTACACGCTGGCTGGAGGTGAAGGCGTTTCCCTTTGAGGGCGGTCTGTCCGTGTATTTTGACGACGTGACGGATCGCATCGAGGCGCAGGAGGGACTTCGCCGTGAGCGGGACCTCGTCGAGGCCATCATGGACACGAGCGTCGCGGCGCTCGTCATCGTCGACGCCGACGGGGACATCTCCTTTGCCAATGAACCTGCGAGCGACATCCTGGGCCCCGACATTGAAAAACTTACGGGCAGTACGTACCACGAGCCCGGCACGCTCAAGGATCTGGACGGCACTGCGATTCCCCCGGAGGAGTGGCCGTTCCAACACGTGCTGGAGACGGGCACGCCGATTGTGGAACGACGGTATGTGTTTGAGCGCCGCAATGGCACCGAGCGATACGTGTCGATCAACGGCGCCCCCCTCCGCGACGCCGATGGGTCGGTGCGGCAGGTCGTTTTCTCCATCGACGACATCACCGAGCAGGTTCGGTATGAGCAGAAACTGAAGGCAGCCAAGGAGGAGGCCGAACAGGCCAATCAGGTCAAGTCCGCCTTCCTCGCGAACGTGAGTCACGACGTACAGACGCCGCTTTCCTCCATTATGAACCACGCGGACCTGCTGCGGATGGAGGTAGGGGAAGAGCATCAGGAACGCATCGACCTGATCAAGCGCAGCAGTGCCCGCCTGCGCAACACGATCGAATCGGTGCTCGACCTGTCAAAGCTGGAGGCCGGGGCCGTGGAGCCGTCGCCGGAGTCGATCGACCTGGCCGACGAGCTGATCGGCACGGTCGAGATCTTTCAGCCGCAGGCCGATGAACACGAGGTGGCGCTGGAGGCGGACGTGGACGAGCCCTTGCCCGCCGAACTCGACCCGACGATGATTCACCGCATCACGGATAATCTCCTCAGCAATGCCCTCAAGTTTACCGACCCGGGCGGCACGGTCACGCTCCGGGCTCACGATACGAACGGCACAGTGACGATGGGGGTGGAGGACACGGGGATCGGCATTGACGAGGACTTTCTACCCAATCTGTTTGAAGCGTTTGCCCGAGGGCCGGACCAGAGCGAGACGAAAGGCAGTGGGTTGGGCCTTGCCATCACGAAGCATTTGACCGAAGTGATGGGGGGCACCATCGAGGTCGAAAGTGAGAAGGGAGTGGGCACCACGTTTACTGTCCGTCTACCGCGATAGCGTCTTCTCGTCTGCGGATGTGCCTTGGAATGCCAGTACTGCCCGTTGTCTGGAAGAGTACCATCCAGCACAGGTATACGTTGGACGTTGGAATGTTAGAAGGGTACAGTTGAAGTCCGTCTTCCGGAGGGGTTCGGCGTTCCAGGTCAACGTGGTTTGGTCTTCCTGCCAGAAACGGACGGCCGCAACGTCGACGGACACATTCAGCCTTCGACATGCCGACGTTCAACGTTGAGAACGCAGGCAACTCGTCGGAGGACACCTTCCTCTCTCACACTCAGAAATCCACCAATTTACCAGCATGTCACCAATTGGCTGGGGCATTCTCGGGACCGGCAGCATCGCCCGCCTCTTTGCCTCGGACCTCCAGTTACTCCCGCACGCCGACCTCACTGCGGTAGGGTCTCGCTCACAGGACCGCGCCGACGCCTTTGGCGACGAGTTTGACGTGCGGCACCGCCACAACTCCTACGAGGCCCTCGCGGACGATGAGGCCGTCGATGTGGTGTACGTGGCCTCGCCCCATACCTACCACCTCGAACACGCGACGATGGCCCTGGAGGCGGGGAACGCGGTCCTCTGCGAGAAGCCACTCACGATCAATGCCCAGGAAGCCGATCGGCTTATCGCCACCGCCCGGACGGAAGAGCAGTTTCTCATGGAGGCGATGTGGACGCGCTTCTTCCCGGTAATGAACGACGTGCGCCGACTCGTGCTTGAAGAGCAGGCCCTCGGCACCGTTCACGTTCTACAGGCCGACATCGGCGTGGTCCACGAGTTTGATCCGGATCACCGTCTCTTCGACCCGGCCCTCGGGGGCGGGGCCCTGCTTGACCTCGGCATTTACCCCCTGGCGTTCGCCTTTGACCTGTTCGGCCCGCCGGACGATGTCACCTCCTCGGCTGTCATTGGTGAGACCGGTGTCGAGGAGCAGTGCGCGGTCATCTTTCGCTACGACGACGGGACGCAGGCGGTGTGGCACGCCTCCGTACGGGCCGACGCCGGACGGACCTGTGTTCTGGCCGGCACCGACGGGCGCCTTCGCGGCCGGCGGTCCTGGTGGAAAGGGGCACCGTTCGAGCTCACGCGTCCAGACGGCGAGACGGATGTCTGGGCCCGTCCCTATGAGGGGAACGGCTATCAGTTTGAGGCGGCCCACGTCATGCGCTGTTTGCGGGCGGACCGCCGTGAAAGCCCCGTTATGCCCCTTGACGAAAGTCGCGCATTCCTCGACGTGATGGACGCCCTCCGGGCGGAGTGGGGCGTGACGTATCCGAGCGAGGCATGATGGGGCCCGATCTCGATCGACAATCCGTTTGTTCTGCCGTATCACGTTCTCCGTTTCCATGTCTGAGGATGCGATTCAGGTCGAGCGCGACGGTCCCGTCACCGTCCTCCGCCTCAACCGGCCCGAGCGCCGCAATGCCCTCGATCCGGCCACGGCAACTGCCTTGGCCGACGCCGTGCGGGCCTTCGATGCGGACGATGACGCGGATGTCGCGGTCCTCACGGGGGCGGGCGATCACTTCTGTGCGGGCGCCGACCTGAAGGCGATTGCGGAGGGGGACGTGCACATGGTCGACCCCGATGGGTCGACGGACGGGCCGCTGGGGCCGACCCGCCTGCAGCTCTCAAAGCCGATTGTCGCAGCGGTGGAAGGCTACGCCGTGGCGGGCGGTCTGGAGTTGGCGTGCTGGTGCGACCTCCGTGTGGTGGCCGCCGACGCCGTGTTCGGCGTCTTTAACCGGCGCTACGGCATTCCTCTCGTCGACGGCGGCACGCAGCGGCTGCCACAGATCGTGGGGCTCGGCCGCGCGCTCGACCTCATTCTCACGGGCCGCCCTGTTGATGCGGCGGAGGCAAAGGCCATGGGCCTCGTGACGCGGGTCGTGGAGTCGGGCACGGCCCGCTCCGAGGCGGTGGCCCTGGCGCGCGAGCTGGCGTCGATGCCGCAGGCCGGACTGCGGGGTGACCGGGCGGCAGTCTACCGAGGCCTCGACGCGTCTCTCGACGAGGGGCTTGCGCGGGAGGCGGAGATCGGGCGTGCGGTTATCGAACAGGAAGACCTGTCGGCGGTCGCAGCCCGCTTCGACCGCGGCCCATCAGGATGAAGAGGGGGCGGATGGCGAGGCGGACAGGGTCCGCAGGGCGAGTCCGTGGCGCAGCTCGTAGGGGCTGACGCGAAACGACGAGCGGTCGTAGTGAGAGAGGATGCGGCCGAGCAGGAGCACGCCCACCGTAAACACGTCCGCCCGCCCGGCCATCGCGTCCGGATGCAGGGCAAGAATCTCGTCGACCGTGAGCGATAGGAGTCGGTCGCACCAGTGCTGCACGTCGCCGTGGGCGAGCGTGAAGCCGCTTCCGTGCAGGACGTCCCAGCTACTGTCGGGGCCGAGGTGGGCGAGGGCCAGGGCGGTAGCGGTGCCCGCCGTTCCAATGACCGTTGGATCGGGCCCAGGGTCCAGCGCTGTGCCATCGAGGGCGTCGTCAATGATCTGCGTGACTGCCTCGACCGCTTCGGACGAGGGGGGCTGGGCGTCGAAGCAGCGCTCGGTCAGGCGCACGCAGCCCACGTCCAGGCTCGCCCGATTGACGATGGCGGCGGGATAGTTCGGACGGTGGGCCGCTGGATTCACGCCCGCAACGAGTTCGGTGGAGCCTCCGCCCACGTCCACCACCAGGCACGGCCCCGAGAGGTCGTCGAACGCCGAGCAGGCCGCGGCGAAGCTCCACGCCGCCTCGTCGCCCCCCGACAGGATCTCGACGGACAGGCCCAACTCGTGCTGCACCCGATCGAGCACCGCCTGCTGGTTGGTGGCGTCACGGAGGGCGCTCGTGCCGACCGCGAGAATCTGTTCGGCCCCGTGTGCGCGAGCGGTCTGCTTGTGCTCGCGGAGCGTCGCGAGCAGCCGGTCCTGCGCGGCATCCCCGATCTGCCCGCTGGCGTCGACGCCCTCGCCCAGCCGTACGAACCGCTCGGCGGCGTGGAGCCGACGCAGCGTATTCCCGGCAGGCTCGACCACCAGAAGCTGTGCCGTGTTGGTGCCGAT
>CAZTDC010000269.1:1371-4968 GCA_964612165.1 uncultured Salinivenus sp. | reverse complement strand
TCCCACCGGTAGATGCCCCCGCTGTGCCCGTCGTCCCAGGTGATGCGCAATCCCACGCGCCCCGCCTTCTCGACCGTGAGGTCCTGCCACCGGTTCTTCTGGCGGAAGATGTGGAGGAAGCCCGGCTTCGTGATGCGTTCGATGTCGTTTCCCTTACACTCGGCACACGGACAGGCCTGTCGCAGGGCGTCGAGCGGAAAGACCGACACGTGATCGTCGGCCCACTCGATGTTGAGCCGCTGCATCTTCACGTCCACCGATACTCGCTCGGGCGGAGGGACATCCATAGTGTTGCGAACCTGAGTTGAAGAGAGAGGCATCTCCCCGCACCACCTGAGTGTCCTTTCTACTGAGGTTCTTTTTGCCGACCCCGTCATTCGATGCCTCTGGTCACCGAGCTTTGGCCTCTTACGTCTCGCTCACTCATTTCTTCGGGCGAAGCCATCGAGTCGCCCGATACAACCAAATGAAGGGGGGAGCAATCGTTTGAAAAAGGGAATTCCGTCGACGAAACCGGCGCAGAAGAGCGTCTAAATGCGAAAATTTGTCCTCGATGATCTGCTCGAACCGGTCACGAGCAAAGGTGTAGAGCTCGATATCCAAGCGATTCTGCTCGCGCACAGCCTCAAGCACCCGAGTGGGAAGGTCATCGACGGCTGGTCGCTCGCTATTTACCTTCCGATGCACGTAAAAGGGGGGGGTTCCCCACCCAAGTTGTCGGCGAAAGAGAAGCAGGCTCTCGTCAAATCGCTCTGTAATGCCAAAAGCAGCACACGCCCCCAAATGTTCTTTGGCAACCTCAAGTGCAGCATGCGGAGACTCAGTAGGATCCTCTCCAGAGAGAAAGCGAACCTGCCTGTTGGACTGAGCAATCGACGCGTCGCTCGCAACGAACTCTCGGAGGGACATGGAGGCGAGGCGCGTTCCTGGATTCTGCGCCTTATTGTAGTAGTAATGAGATACGACCCGCTGAACGGGGTCTCGCAGCAGTGTAAAGTAGCGACATTGCGCATCGAATTGTCGATGGAGCCCAAAGAAGAAATGGCCCATCATTAGATCGAAGTGGTGGATACGGGACGGAGGAAACCGTGCTTGTGTTCGATTCGGTTCTCGCAGTGCCTTCGTCGGAATCGAATAGCAGTTCTCCGGCCCATAGACCCATTTGAGCGCCGTCTGCAGGGACATTCCGCCGGTTTTAGGAATGTGTAGGAAGAGGTTGAGCATGGGGCGAATCAGGCTAGACGCAGGCCATCAGTAGCCGTCAAAAGAGAAGACTACTCCCCATCCGCCCCCGACACCGTCCACATAAGCCCGCTGGGACCGGCATTCACCACCGGCGTCGAGGCCAGCTCGCCGTCTTCCCCCCAGCTCCCGTGGATGTGGCCGCAGACCGTCAGCGCAGGCTGGGCGTCCTCGATGGCGCTGCGGACGGCCGTGCTGCCAAGCGATTGGCCCTTCGAGTCCACATCCACCACCCCTTTCGGCGGGGAATGTGACACCAGAACGGCTCCCTCCGGACAGTCGACCAGAAGCTCTTCGGCTTCCTCCTCCGACAGATCGTAGCTCCACGCGCCAAATGGCGTAATAGGGACGCCGCCGCCGAGCCCGTAAAAGTCGAGACCGTCAATCGTGCAGCCGTCGCCGTGGAGCACGTGCGCGCTGGACCAGTCGGCACAGGCCTCCTTCAGCTCCTCCTCTGTTTCTGCATTGCCCGGCACGAGGACGGTTGGGGTGTCGATGTTGGAAAGCACGTCGATGGGCGGGCCCAGGTTGCGGCGCATCACGCAGAAGTCGCCGGCGCCCACGACCACGTCGGCCTCGGGAGCCTGATTTACAATTTGCCAGCACGCGTCGCGGTCGCCGTGGATGTCGCTGAAGAGAAGGAGATCAGGCATTGCTGTCGAGGTACGTGAAACGAACGGTTCATCTATCCCAATGCACAGCCCGCCGCGATCGATTCGGCCGGCCCGGCGCGAAACGAGAGAGGAGGGCAAATCTCTTCCATGTGCTTCCAGGCCGGCAGTCGCCCCCGTTTCCATGCAACGGCGCAGCACAATGCCCCAACGGTCCTGGTCAAAACGTTCAGTCTGCCCGTGCTTCAATCGTTTCCGCGATTGTGTCGATCTGATCCTGCGCTCGGGACAGAAGCATCGGGACACAGCGACGGCGCACCTCGTCCTGATGGGCCAGGTACACGTCGAGTTCCTCTTCGGTAAGGTGCCCCACGACCAGGCCGAGGAGCGTCTGCTTGAGGCCCTCGTCCTCCTTGAGGAGGTTGCGGAGGCGGTCGCGCTGCTCCTCACGCGGCAGTGCTCCGAAGTCCACGCCGTAGCGTCCCAATCGGGCAGCGACGAGCCGAAGAATCGTCGGATTCAAAAGCTTCAGGATCGGCCGAAGGGTGTCGTGTTGGAAATGCTCGACGAGACGCGAGTCGGACGTGTCGAGACCCAGTCGGGGGCGGATCTGTTGGAGCCAATCATCGCGGGCGGCCGTGTCCCACAGCGTGGGCGTTGCCAGCTCCACGCTGTTGCCGGCGGGGTCGCGAACGTAGAGCGACCGTCCCCGCTCCCCCCAGTCTTCCTCGTGCTCGATTTCGATGTCGTGCGCGGTGAAGTGGTCGCGCCATGCCGCCAATCGATCGCTCTCGACCGCAAACGCGACGTGACCGGCTCCCGTGCTCCCGTGAGGCACCGTCTCACTCATCTGGGTCGCACCCGGCTTGAACACGAGGACCGTTCCGGTCCCGCAGCGAAAAAAGACGTGCCGTCCCGCTTCTCGGTACAGCACCTCCAGTCCCAGCACCTCCGTGTAAAACCGCTCGGCGGCGTCGAGGTCGCGGGCATACAATCCCGTTTCCAATACAAACTGTGGGGACGGATGCATGGCAGAGGACGATGTTCTGAATGATCGACTTCCGATTGTGCGGGGAGGAACGGTATAGATCGGAGATCCCGTCGGTTGAATCTGCTCGGCTGCTAAATTCTTGAGACGACATCCAGGATCCTGAACCCCGTCAGTCCGTCAGAGGAGGTTAGCTGTCCTCTTTCCTACCCTTTCTGTCTCCCGAGATGTTCGACCACGCCACCTTTGTGAAGGGCGCCGCCCGGTGGGAGCAGCTTCCCTCGGACGCCCGCCCGGAGATTGCGATTGTGGGACGGTCGAACGTGGGCAAAAGCTCCCTGCTCAACGCCCTCATCGGTCGCAAGAACCTGGCGTACACGAGCAAAACGCCGGGCAAGACGCAGCAACTCAACTACTTCCGGGTTGACGACCGCCTTTATCTCGTCGACCTCCCCGGCTACGGGTACGCCAAGGCGCCCCCGTCGGCCCGCGACGAGTGGGCCCAACTGCAGGAGCGCTACCTGGCCGAGCGCCCGTCGCTCCGCGGCGTGGTGCAGCTCATCGACAGCCGCCACCCGCCGATGGACAGCGACACCGCGCTCATCGAGCGCCTCCGCGACACCGGCGTGCCGCACCTCCTCGCCCTCACCAAGGCCGACAAGCTCTCCGGAAACGGGCGGGCGCAGGCCCGGCGGCGAATGGACGAGTGCCTCGCCGAATTGGCGATCGAGCGGCCGGTCGTCCTCACATCCGCCA
>CAZTDC010000269.1:0-1271 GCA_964612165.1 uncultured Salinivenus sp. | reverse complement strand
ATTCTGTGTTGTTGGTGCCTCACCCCTCACTGCGGCGCAGACACGGAGCTTCGCCCCGATGCACCCTCGTGGTTGCGGTGACGCAAATTTGAGTATTAGAGTTGTAAGTGGCACGCCCCGACAAACCCACAGTTCCTCCTCATCGCCCTCTTCCCTCCAGTCTTCACCGCTCCCTTGCCTGCAGGACGTCTGAATCCGCGTCCCAAAACGGAAATGGCCGCCGAACACGGCGATATGTGCGACGTCCGCGCTCTCAGTGACGGGCCTCGTTATTCGGCCCCCCGGTGTCGCAGGGCCAGCAGGCTGCCTATCGCCAGGTTGATGGCCGTGCCGATCGCCGTGTACCAGGGCCACCCGATCGTGCGCAAGTTTGCCTCTTCCACGTAGGCATCCGACGGATTAAGCACAAAGAGCCAACCCTCTGACGGGCTGTGCCACACGCCGAAGATGATAAGCACCATGGCCCCGATGGACACGGCAAACGCAATTAGGGCGTCGAGCTGGCGCGTCTTCTCGTGCCAGAGCCCGAGCAAGAAGGCCCCCAGCAGTCCACCGTACGTGAAGGACGCGATGGACAGGCCCAGCTCCACAACCGGATTGTCGCTGTCCTGAAAGAGACTGGCGAAGCCAATGAAGACGACGCCCCAGAAGAGGGTGAGGCCCCGCGAGACGAGGAGCCCGCGATCCTCGTCTAGCGACCGCCCCAGAATGCGCTCGTAGAGGTCAGTGACCGACGAGGAGGCCAGCGCGTTGAGCGAGGAGGAGAGTGAACTCATGGCCGCCGCCACGATGCCGGCCAGGATGAGACCCGACAGGCCCGCCGGAAGCCCTTCAATAATGTATTTGGGAAAGACTTCGTCGCTGCGCTGGAGCCCGAGCGCCTCAATCGTGGCACCGTCGTAATGTGCCCAAAGCAGCAGGCCCACCCCCAGGAACAGCGCGAATTGCACCATCACGACCACCGCGCTCCCAATGATCGCCTTCTGGCTGTCGTCCTCGTCGCGACAGGCCAGCAGGCGCTGCACGATGAGCTGATCGGTGCCGTGGGACGCCATCGAGAAGACGGCGCCGGCGATGACCGCTGTGCCCAGCGTGTAGGGCATCGTAAACCAGCGCCCGATCGAATGGTCGAGCCCGAGGTCAATGAGGTTCGTCTTGCCCGCCTCCACCGCCGTGCCCCACCACCCGGCCGGCACGTCCCCCAGCAGGAAGACGATGGCGACCAGCGCCCCGCCCACGTACAGCAGCATCTGCACCACGTCCATCCACAC
>CAZTDC010000268.1:0-4991 GCA_964612165.1 uncultured Salinivenus sp. | reverse complement strand
TCCATCTTCCACTTCGGCGAGTACACGGTGGAAGAGGCCAAAACCTACCTCCGCGACACCGATCTGCCAGTACGCCCGCCCTCCACGAACTGGAAAGCCCGTTATGACTGATCGATCCGATGACTCGTCTCACCATCGCGCTGCCTCCCTGCTCAAAGGGGCCGCGGTGCTCTTTGCTATCCTGGGCCTCTCGTTCATCGCCTGGGTCGGCGACAAATGGAGCGAGTTCCCCGAAGCCCGTGCCTCTCAATTCGGATTCGAGGCGCCCCTGTGGCCCGCCCTCGGCGGATTTGTTATCCTCGCGATCATTGCAGTGGTGACCCTTTTTTGGAAGGCAGCAGGTCGAGTACAGCGCGGAGAGGATCTCTTTTCGCAGCGGCACCGGCGACGCCCTGGAGGAGAGACAAACGCCAACGGGCGAGCGGAGCAATAATCGCTTCCTATGCAGGCCCTCCGTTCCCAAGGACCTCCAAGAATGTTTCCATCAGGGATCGAGCCTGCTCATAGATCCCCTCCTCCTCACTTGCACGCGGCCCCGCTACGTTGAGGGCCCGAATATCGTGGTCTTCCCCCCAGGCCCGAATCATAGGCACAGGCACCGGATCGGTGGTGCGAACGTGAAGCACAGGCCGGCCCTGACGACGCGCTTCCGTCATAGTGAGAGCCGTGCCCCCCTCCAGCGACCCTCTGGTGATGATGAGCGTGCCGTCGCTGTCCCGCACGTTCCAGGCCGTGCGTTGCTCGTAGGCCTCCGACGGCGTTTCTTTAAGCGAATAGCGCTCGGGAATGGGCCCATCTTCGGCCCGCCGTCCCTTCGGACACCATCCCCCCACGGGGACATCGTGTGCCAGGGCTGCATCTAGTGCCGCCCGATCGACGCCGGTCTGCCCTCCTGAAACAATTTTTCGCAGCCGCATGAGCGGTACAGAAAGTAGAGAAATAAATATACGTGTATATCCCTCGGTATACTCCCATTACAGAAACCGCTTAGACCAGAACTTCTTCTCCCCGTCCCGGTTTCCGAGCCGCAAATCATTTTACGAACGAAGCGAGCCTTGATTACATGCGACTGTTCACGGCCATCGACCTCCCCGAGGACGTGCAACAACATTACGCTGATCTGCAGACTCCAAACGACCTGGACGCCCGCTGGACCGACCCCGATCAATTTCACGTTACCCTTCGCTTTATCGGGGACGCTTCCCCCAACCAGACGGCTCGCTATGAAGATGCCCTCGCGAATATTGATGCGCCTACCGTCGAATGCATTCCCTACGGTCTCGACGTGTTGCCCTCCCGTCGGAACCCCAGCGTCCTCATCGTGGGGTTGGAGCGGACCGACGACCTAATGGCCGTGTACCGAGCGGTATGCGACGCCCTGGAGAGTGAAGGACTGGACCCGGAAGACCGAACATACCGCCCCCACGTGACCCTCGCACGGCTCGATGACGTCCCCGCCCGCGCCGTTCACGAGTTCCTTGATGACCACGACGCCCTGTCGCTTCCGTCTTTTCAGGCCGACGCCGTCCACCTCTACGAGAGCACGCTCACCCAGGAGGGAGCCATCCACGACCGCCGTGCGTCCGTCCCCCTTGGACCGTAACCGCGCCTCCTGAACCTCCCCCTGAGATCATTTTTCCCAAACCTTTCGCTCCTCGGCGGCAATGACTTTGGTACTCGTCCGTTAAGAAAAAGAGTTCGGACCGCGCTTTTCCATCCAAGTGGATTGCCCCATGCATCGACTCGCCACACTGCTCGCCCTTTTTGGATTCGCCTTGTCGGCCCCGGCGATGGGCCAGTCCACGTCCCTCTCGCTCACCGACGTGCAGGAAGCCTACGAAGCCCTCGATGGCCTGCGGGCGTCCTTTACGCAGGTCATCAGTTCCGACTTTGCGGGGGACACGACGCGAATTGAGGGCACGGTTCTCCTGTCCGGCAACAAATACCGGGTCAAGACGCCTGGCCAAACGGTCGTGACCGATGGGGAAACCACCTGGATTTACACGCCCGCCGACAGTCAGGTCGTCGTGAACGACGCCGAGAAAGAGGCCTCAACCGTAACCCCCGAAACATTCCTCACCGCGTCGGCCGACCGGTACTCGGTTGCGTCCCGCACCACAACATCGCGAGCCGGTACCGAGCACGTGAAGCTCCAGGTCACGGCGGCCGACTCCGCCTCTCGCTTCAAGGAAGCCACGCTCTGGATTCGCCAGTCCGACCGCGTCGTAACCCGGATGCGAGCAACCGACCGGAACGGGTCGACGCTCGATCTCCGCCTGCAGGACATCGTCGTCAACCCGACGCTGACGAATGATCCCTTCACGTTCTCGCCGCCGGAGGATATGGAAGTGATCGACCTCCGCCGCAGCAAATAGCCATCCTCCCTTCAGGAAATCGGACGCTGATTCCCCGAGATTGTGACTGCCCGTACCCGACGATTCCTGCTTCACGCCGGAAGTTTTGTGTTGGCCGCTGGTCTCCTGGCCCTCGCCATCTATGGCGTAGACCTGGGCACCATGGTCGATGCCTTCTGGGAGGCCGACTGGCGCTGGCTCGCTCCCCTCGTGGTGTTGACACTGGTCAGCAACCTGTGCCGGGCGTGGCGCTGGCAAGTCCTCATCGACGCGTTGCCCACCACGCCGGATCTAGACGCCCTCGACGGAGAGGATCCGACGAAGACCAACACCCTGGAGGCCTCGTTCTCCTCGATCATGATCGGATACATGGTCAACTACGTGGCGCCCCGATTGGGCGAGATTGCCCGTGTCGCCAATATGTCCGCCCGCTCCTCCTTTCGATTTAGCAGCCTGTTCGGAACGGTCGTCTCGGAGCGCATCTTCGACACGGCCGTCTTGGGACTGGCTCTCCTCAGCGCCATCGGTCTGCTGTTTAACCGCCTCTCGGTGCTTCAGAATCAGTTCCTGGGGCCCGCCTGGACGAACCTGACCTCTCTCCCGCTCGGGTGGATCCTGGGCGGCGGTTTCGGCCTACTTGCTTTGCTGGGTGGCCTGGTACTCCTTCTCCGCCACGGTATGACGAATGAAGACTCGACCCTGCACCGGCTCTGGGTTGGTTCGATCAAGCCGGCGCTCCTCTCCTTCAAAGAGGGGATGCTCACCCTCCTCCGCTCTCCGCGACGCGGGGCCATTCTTGTTTCTACCGTCGGCATGTGGTTTGGCTACACACTCATGGCGTACATTCCCCTCCGCATGCTGGACTTGGCTGGTCCTTACGGCCTCGGCATCGTAGACGCCTGGATCCTCATGGCTATTGGCGCCCTCGGGATGCTGGTGCCCACGCCGGGCGGTATCGGATCCTATCACTACATTACACGGGAGGCCCTCGTTCACTTCTACGGCGTCCCTGAAGAGCCGGCCCTGACGTACGCCGTCCTCGCCCATGCTGCGCAGTTTATCTTCTACATCCTTACCGGCGGCTTCGCCGTCCTCTATCAGGGGCTCGGCCTGGAGGCGCTGTACCCGCCGGAGAAGTCCGATCCCTCCACTGTGGAACCCTCTCAGGCATAGAGGACATCGTCCCACTGGTCACTCTTTCGTCGTCGCGTGTATCGAGGGTGAACGTTCGTTGCTTTTCTTCTTCGGCTTCCTCTCACCCATGCGCACGTTACTGGTCTGCCTTATCACCACGTTGATTCTCTCCGCTGGCGGATACGGCCTGTACGCTACGAGCACAAACTTTTCGTCCACCTCGCATACCACTGAAGTCCGCTCGGTCAATGCGGTGCTTGGAAATGAAAGCTTTCGTGCCACCTTCGGCACCGCTCCGACGCCAAACACGTCGGAGCACCTGCGCCTCCAGACGCACCTGGCCTACGTAGAGGAGCTGCTCCGGTCCCGCCCGCGCCCGTCCCTGACGCCCGACCAGCGGACGCGTCGCTCGGCGATGCTCGACGCCCTCCACCAATATTGGACCACCGGCCAATTTCCTCAAAACACAGAGGTCCCCGGTCGCACCCCGGTATTCATTGATGAGCAGGAGCGACTCTGTGCCGTGGGGCACCTCATCGCCATCTCGGCGGGGCGCCCCCTCGCCAAACGAATCGACGCCCGGTATCACTTGGCCGACGTGCGGGAGATGGAGATGCCTGTAATCGACCAGTGGGCTGAGCGACACGGCTTCACGCGACGCGAACTGGCAATGATCCAGCCGATGTACGATGGGTGCTGCGTCGTAGGCCCCGAACCAGAGGAGGAGCCGTCTGCCATCGAAATTTCAGCCCTTTCCACCAGCATCGGGGCGTCGATCGTGAACGGCGTGCTTCTGGAACAGGGCTCGCCAAGTCTCATCGGCGGAACCGTGGGTGTGGTAGGCGGGGGGACCAGCCTCGCCATTGGGCTCAGCGACGACGCCGACTACCCAACAGCGTCGTCGGTCGCCGGCATCACCTCGGTGGTGCTGGGCGGCTGGAGTCTGGTCTGGGGCCTCCGCCAACTCGGTACGGGCGATAGCCCAAACACCGCTTCCTCCTCCACGCCGGGCTCTGGGACTTGGACAGTGGCCCCCACCACGGTGACGACTGTAACCGGCAAAACACAACCCGGAGTGCACGCCACGATTCAGTTTTAATCCTCTCAATCGCTCTTACTTTGCCGACTCGGTTTTTCGTCGCGGACGGCTCGCTTCAAAGAGAAAAAGGCCCGACGCCACCGACACGTTCAACGACTCGGCCGGCCCCTGCATGGGAATGGACACGAGCTCGTCGCAGGCCTCGGCCACGTCCGGTGCCAGCCCCTCCCCTTCACTGCCGAGCACGACGACCATCGGGCGATCCCAGTCCGCCTCCCAGTGCGTGGTGTCGGCACTGCCCTCTGCCCCGACGACCCAGTAGCCGCGCTCTTTCACCTGCGTGAGCAGGCGCGGCAGGTCGTCGCTCCGGGCGATCGGGATGCGGGGTGCTGTGCCCGCACTGGCCTTAATGGCCGCCGCGTTGAGCGGGGCCATTTCGCGCGTCGGAACGATTACGCCGTCCG
>CAZTDC010000267.1:0-5010 GCA_964612165.1 uncultured Salinivenus sp. | reverse complement strand
TGCGAATCTCGGCGAGCTCGTCGTCGGAGAAGGTGCTCACGTCCTCGCCCCGCAGGTGGTAGGTGCCGCCTGTGGGGGTGTCGAGGCAGCCGAGCATGTTCATGAGCGTCGACTTTCCCGAACCAGAGGGACCCATGACGGCGACGTATTCCCCCTCCTCGATGGAGAGAGACACGCCGTCGAGCGCCCACACCTCCTGGTTCCCCATCATGTACCGCTTCGCCAGCTCCTCCACTTCGATGAGCGCGTGCTCGTGGGAGGACGTTGTTGAGCCATTCGTGCTAGAAACCGCCATGACGAACTACAGATGCCTGAAAAAACGATGCGCGACTTGTTGGATGCCTGTGGAGAGGAGGAAGCCGGTGAGGCACTTTTCCTCCGACCGATCCTCTTCCCCTCCCCAGATGGGCATGCGTTCATTGCGACGCCGCCACCACCTGGTTGCCGCCCGGGCCCTTGCCGGAAGAGGTCTGCACCTTGGTTCCGGGCTCCAGCTCACGGCTCACGGCACTGTACGGCCCTGTGATGACGCGCTCGCCGCCCTCCAGCCCCGCCCGAATCTCCATGTGCGTCTCCCCGGTGATGCCGGTCGTTACCTCCACCATCCGGGCCGTGTCGGCCTCGGCGACGAACACGACCTCGCGCAGGTCCTCGGCGGTCGCCTCCGCCTGCTCGGCCGTATCGGGAGGCGCGTTCGGTCCTACCTCGTTAAAGTCGCGAACAGTGACGGCCTGAATGGGCACGGCGACGGCGTTCTTGGCGGTTTCGGTGTAGATGTCAACCGATCCGCTCATGCCGGGCCGGAGCACCGGTCCACTGATCTGTTCGGCGGGCACCTCCGGCCGCGAGATCCCGCCTTCTCCTCCGCCGGCAGCGAGCCCCTTGTTCGGATCGTCGAGCACGCGAATCGTGACCGGAAAATTGGTGACCTCGTTCTGGCTCCCCTGATTCTGGACGCGGGCCGAGTTGGCGATCTCGGTCACCTTGCCCTGGAAGGAGCGGTTCGGATACGCGTCGAACTCAATGTCGGCCGTGTCGCTGCTGGAGACGTTCACGACGTCGCTCTCATTGACGTCCACCTGCAGCTCCATGCGGTCGAGTCGGGCGATGTTCATCATCTGCGTGCCGGCCCGCTGGCGCGTGCCCACCACGCGCTCGCCCTCCTCCACCTCCAGCTTGCTGACGGTCCCGGTCATCGGGGCGTAGAGGCGCGTTTTCTGAAGCTGCTCGCGGGCGTCCTGCAGGCTGGCCTGGGCGCTCTCGACCCGAAACCGGGCGGACTGGAGCCGGGCCACGGCCTGCTTGTACGAGGACTCCGCGTTCTGAAGCTCACTCTCTGAAATGACCTCCTTCTCGTACAGCTTTTTCTTGCGCTCGTACGTGCGGCGCGCCTGCACCGAGTCGGCCCGGCGCTCAGCCAGGTTCGCTTTTGCTTCCGACACGCCGGCCCGCTGCCGCTCCACCTGTGCCCGGTAGTCGTCCGGCTTCAGCCGGGCGAGCAGGTCGCCCTTCTGCACCACGTTGCCCTCTCGGACCGGAAGCGCAACGATCTCGCCCGACACGTCCGGGCTGATGGTGACTTCCACCTCCGGCTGGGCGCGGCCAAAGGCCGTCACCATCTGCGTGATGGTGCGGCGCTGGGCCGATTCGGTGTCGACGGAGAGACCGGTGTCCTCGCCCCCAAACCAGCCCATGCCCCACCCGATGCCGGCGAACACGAGAGCGACGGCGAGAAGGCCCCCGCCCCAGTACAGAACGCGACGAGTTGTGCTAGTCGATGCCATGGCTGCGGAGAAATATGATTCACAGAGTTCGAGAAGGAGGGCCGTCTACTGGGCGTCCTGCTGTCCAATGAGCGGCTCGTTCGGACTGAGCTCGCCGACGTGATAGTCAATCCGCTTCTTCTGCAGAATAAGGTTGTAGCGGGCGCGCACCTGCTGGCTGGCCGCGTCGACGAAGTCGCGCGTTGCGTTTTGCAGCTCCACGATCGAGGCCGAGCCGAGGTTGTACCGCTCCTGCGCGGCGGCGCGGGCCTGTCGGGCGGCCTTTAAGCGCTTATTGGCGGCCTCCAGCTGCTGGACGGCGTTCTTGTAATCAAGGTAGGCTTGTCGGACCTGCAGGGAAATCTGCTGGCGCTGATCGTCGAGACGGTACTTCGCATTCTGGGCCTGGACGCGAGCGCGCTCGACCTGGGTGTTGCGGCGGAACCGGTCGAAGATCGGAATGCTCAGCGACAGCCGAACATTTCCACTTCGGTTGTCCTCTAGCTGATCGGTAAACCCGGGGGTCTGCCGCTGAGCGGGTGATCCGGTTCCCGGAACGGGAAGGGAGATTGCACCGCCGTCGGCCCGCCGGACAGATACGAACTCCGGATCCTCACTTGTCCCCGGGACTGTGCGGGTCCGCTGGTCCGACCAGTCCGTGCCGTAGCTTGCGCTGAGCGAGAGACTCGGGTAGTAGGAGGACCGCGCCGCTCGGATGCCTTTCTCGGCGGCACGCCGTTCGGCCTCCACTGCCTGCAGGTCGAGTCGGTTCTCAAAGGCCTCGTTCATGAGCGACGACAGTTCGTACCGCTCGGTGGTCAGGGTGTCGGCCGCCAGGTTGGGCACCGTGAAGCGGTACGGATCCCGGGGGTTGAGTTGGAGCGTCTGAATGAGTCGTGTCTTGCTCACCTCCCGCTCCCGCTCGGCCTGCAGGAGCCGCTGCTCGGCCTCGGCCACGTTGGCCTGCTCCTGATAGAGGTCCGACACCGGTCGTGAGCCGGCGTCCACGAACTCCTCAATCTGCCGCAGTTGTTGTCGGCGCGCCTCCACCTCCTCCCGGCGCACCCGGACAATTTCCCGGCTCTCGATCAGGGAGATGTACTGATCCATTACGGTGAACACGACCTCGCGCCGCGTCCGCTTCAGTCGGGTCTCGTCGGCCTGTGCTTGATTTTGCGCCTGGTTGAGCGAGGCCGTGTTCTCGAATCCGTTGAAGAGGGTGATTCCGGACGAAGCACTTCCGCCAATCCGATCTGTGGTACGGGTGATGACGTCTCCCTCCAGTTGGCTGAAGTTACGACCGAAGCTGCGAGTCGCCCCCAGGCTCAGATTGAGGTCCGGCGCGAAGTCCATCCACTCGGCCTGCACCTGCGTGTTGGCCTCTCGCGCACTTGCCTGAGCCCGCTTAATGTCGGTGTTCTGGTCGACGGCCGTCCGGATGGCCTCGTCGAAGCCGATCTCGGTCGTGTCCGTCATGGACGACGCGTCCATATTCTGCGCACGGGCCGAGGGCCCGCCGAGCAGACCGACCCCGAGCAGGCCGGCCACCGCGAGGAGGGAGAGAAACGGAAAGGGAACGAAAGATGAGCGTTGAGACATCGTGCAGGGTGCGATTGATGAGCGAGGAGGGGAGACAGGTCAACTTACTCGTATCGGAGGGAGTCGATGGGGTCGAGGCGGGCGGCCTTGTAGGCCGGATAGCCGCCGAAAATGACGGCCAGCACGGTAACGCCCCCTACGGCAATGCCCGCCCAGATCCACGGGAAGGAGGGAGCAATGTCCCAGTAGAGGGCCGCCACGTTCCCGCCGAGGCCCCCGAGGAAAATGCCAATCAGCCCGCCGATCTGGCACAGGATGATGGCCTCGATCAGGAATTGGCCGAGCACGTCCCGCCACTTCGCCCCTACGGCCTTCCGGATGCCGATCTCGCGGGTACGCTCGGTGACGGATACGAGCATGATGTTCATCACGCCCATGCCCGCCGCCAGGAGGGAAATCAGGCCCACGAGCGCCCCACCGAGCGTGAGGTAGCTCGTAAACTGGCCAAAGGTGCTCCGGAGAAAGTCGCGCATTTCGATGTTGAAGGTGTCCGGAGCCCCAGGAGCAACCTTCCGAATCACGCGCAGTTGGCTTTGGACGTCGCCCCGGGCGTCCGCCAGTTGCTGCGGTGTGGCGGCTCGCACGCGAATTTCGTCCATGTTGCGTCCGGTGCCGCCGTAGGTGGAAAACAGGTGCGAAATGGGGGTGTAGACACGTGTATTCGGGCTTCGAAACAGACCCGGCTTCTCGTCCAGCACACCAACGACCTTCAGGCGCACCCGTCCAATCCGAATTTCCTTGCCGAGCGGACTGGTCACGGGGAAAATTTGATCGGCCACCTCGGACCCGAGAAGGGCGACGGGCCGCCCATTCTGCACGTCCTGATCGGTGAGGGGGCGCCCGGCCCGCAGCTCGTAGCCGAAGTTGGTGAGGAAAGACGCGTCGGTGCCGTAGAGTCGCACGCTGGGATTTGTCTCGGCACGCTCCGACTGCGCCTTGACGCCGTAGTCAAAGCCCTCGCTGACGCTCACCGTCAGGTCCGAATTGAGTCGGTCCTGGAGGCGAAGCACCTGCTCGTACGTGATGGGCGGATGGTACTGCTCATCGGACTGCCCGCTCGCGTAGTCGTACCGCTCAACCTGAAACGTGGAGCCGGCGAGTCCTTGGATGGAGCTCTTGAAATACAGGTCGATAACGTCCACGGCCGTCACCGAGGCGATAACGGCAAACACGCCGATCACGATGCCCAGAAGTGTAAGCGCAGATCGCAGTTTGTTGGCCCAAAGCGCCTGTAGCGCTTCGCGAACGGCTTCAAAACTGCCCATGGCAAGAGGAAGAGCTCGATTCGGAGAACAGAGCGGCGCTCGGAGGAGTCACTCGTACCGGAGCGCGTCGATCGGGTCGGCGGTCGCGGCCTGCCAGGCCGGCGCGATGCCAAACAGGATGCCCACGCCCACGCAGATCGCAAATGCCAGCACGACTGTCTGCACCGGAAGGGTCGCCGTAAAGCCAATGGCCCGGACCCCCATCGCCCCCAGCGCTGACAATCCCACCCCAATGACGCCTCCGATCAGGCACACGATGACCGCCTCGATGAGAAATTGGAGCAGAATGGTGTACTTCTTGGCCCCCACGGCCTTGCGGATGCCAATTTCCTTGGTCCGCTCCCGCACCGACACGAACATGATGTTCATGACCCCGATGCCGC
>CAZTDC010000266.1:0-5011 GCA_964612165.1 uncultured Salinivenus sp. | reverse complement strand
AAACTGATCCTGCCGGAGGCCGGGATCGATGGGTTCGAGCGGGACTCGAATCTGCAGGGCTTTGGTGACACCGACAATGAGAGCCATGTGGCCCTGCCGATCAAGCGGGAGATTCGGGAGACCGTCCTGAATAACATCGGTGAAACTCGTGTCGGCTTCCCAGTCGGCTCGGCCAACACCGAGTACCGCGAGTACCGCCTGGACCTGCAGCCGAACACCCTGGTCCGAGACGCGGTCCTTACGGTGGATTTCGTCGACAGCAATCCCGGCGGTACCGGCGGCCTTCCCTTCGAGGACGACACCGGCGTGACGATCGGCGACAACTACCCGCCGTACTTCTGGAGGGTTAGCGCCGACGACGACCTGACCCTGCAGCAGCCGTATGAGGTTGCGGCGCAGGGCTACCTCGACGACCCAAACGTTCAGGCGGACGATATCACCGACCACCGCCTCATCCGCCGCAACAACCAGACCACCGCGGACTGGGGCCTGGTGGGAAGTGCCTCGGAGTACGACAACGACTCGGACCAGAACACCCGCCTGGCGAGGTTCCGCACCGCCGACGCCTCGGCGAGCATCACGGAGATCGGGCGTCTGTTCACGGTCGGTGTGCCGGCCCAGCCCCCAGAGTTCATCAACAATCCCCCGACCAGCGGGACGGTTGCGGAGGGCGCCGAGCTGAACGAGGACTTCGATGCGCAGCCGACGGATCCGAACTCCGATCCGAACGCGATTGCGTTCTCGGTCGACGCGCCGAGCGCCATCGAGAACGAGGTATCGATCAACGACGATGGGGAGCTTGCCTACACGCCGGACTTCGACGACGCGAGCGGCTCTCCCTACGCGCTGACCATCATCGCCGAGGATACCGACCAGGGAACGACCGCGGAGCTGAGCTACGAGGCCACGGTGACCGACACCGAGGCCCCGCCGTCCTACATCGCTCCGGTCAGCGACGAGACTGTTGATGAGGGCAACGAGGTGACCAAGACCTTCGAGGCCCAAATTGAAGACCCGAACTCCAACGGAAACGTCGTCTACAGCGTCGACGCGCCGTCCGCGATTGAGGACAGCATCGACGTCGATCCGCAGAGCGGCGAGTTCAGCTACACGGCCGGCTTTGAGGACGCCTCCGTGTCCAACGACCCAACGGAGTACGACGTCACGGCGGAGGCCACCGACAGTGACCTCCAGGTCACTCGCGACTCGACCTTCACCATCACGGTGAACGATGTGCCGGTTCCGCCTGCGTTCACGCAGGAGGCCGGCGACGATGATGTCGACGAGGGCGCGACGCTGACCGCCGACTTCACCGCGCAGGTGGAGGATCCGAACTCCGGATCCGGCGCGATCAGCTACTCGGTCGGTGCGCCGAGTTCCATTGCCGACAGCGTTGATGTCGACGGCAACGGCCAGGTCACCTACACGCCGGACTTCGACGACGCGGCGAACTCCCCCTACACGCTTACCGTGACCGCCACGGATACCGACAACAGCGAGACGGCGCAGAGCTCGATTGAGGTGACGGTCAACAACACCGCGCAGGCGCCCGCCTTCACGCAGGCACCGACCGGTCCGCTGTCGACTGACGAGGGCATGGAGTTGACCACCGACTTCACTGCCCAGCCGACGGATCCGGGTTCCGGATCGAACGCGATCGACTACGCGGTCGATGCGCCAAGCGCCATTGCCGACAGCGTCGATGTCGACGGGAGCGGCCAGGTCACCTACACGCCGGACTTCGACGACGCGGCGAACTCCCCCTACACGCTTACCGTGACCGCCACGGATACCGATGCAGGCACATCGGCCGACGCCTCGGTCGACGTTATAGTTAACAATGCCGCCCTGGCACCGATCTTTGCCGACGGCAGTGCGCCGGGAGACGCTGCTCCGCCGGTGGCGCAGGACACGGCCCGCCAGGCCCCGGCCTCCCCGGTCAGCTTCGAGGTGACGGCCGTGAGCGAAGATCCAAGCGCCGACCAGTGGGCGTTCAGCACCGACGCAGGCTGGGCCACGGCCAGCGTTACATCGACCAGCGGGAACCAGGCCACCGCCACGGTGGAGCTCACACCGGGCTTCCAGGATGCAGTAGACGCGCAGAGTGGCGACGGGACCCTGGACGTTGAGGTGACGGCCACCGACCAGGGAGCCGGTGAAGATGTGGCCGGCACCGCATCGGTCGAGGTCGACTTTGACCGCGAGCTCGGGGACGTGCTTGGAACCGGCAGTATCACGACCGGTGATGCACGGGCGGCCCTCGACATTGCGGTCGGGTTGAACACGATCGCGAGCTCAGGAGAGGATGTGATTGACGCCAATGTGCGGGCGGCGGACTTTGTCAATGACGACAACGGGCTCGACGCCGATCGCGGAGACGTTAATTCCTTCGATGCCTTCCAGATCTTCCAGGCGGTCTTTGGCAACGCCACCGTGGCGACACAAGAGGCCGGCCGCGCGAGTTCTGCGCAGGAGGCTTCGGGCACGATCAGGGTTGGAGCCGCTGAGCGAGAGGGCTCATCGATACTCCTCCCGATTGAGCTGTCCGGAGAGGCGTCCGGCGTGCACGCCGCGGACGTGACGGTGGACCTGGGGGACGGCGTTACGGTCGAAGAGGTGAAATCCAACCTGCCGGACGGCTGGATGACCGCCCACAACGTGAGCGACGGAACGCTCACCCTTGGGCTGGCCGGCGAGAAGGCCCTTTCGGCCGGGCGCATGGCGACGGTGCACCTGACGGCCGAGGACGGAAGCGAGCCGGTGGCCGAAGGTCAGTATCGCCTCAATGACGCGGAGGCCCAAACACTGCCGATCCAGACGGCGCCGGACGAGTTCGCCCTGGAGGCAAACTACCCGAACCCGGTGAAGAGTGCCACGACCATCGAGTACGCCTTGAAGGAGCAGGCGGAGGTGACCCTGGAAGTGTATAACACGCTTGGTCAGAAGGTCGCCACGTTGGTCAACCAGAAGAAAGCTGCTGGTACCCACTCGGTGACCTGGGAGGTCCAAGGCGCCCAGGGAGTGGCGTCAGGTGTGTACTTCTACCGCATCAAGGCGGGTGACTTCACCGAAAGCCGACGGATTACGGTAGTCCGATAACCTTGTAGGCCCTTCCTCCTACCCGGCTGGCTCATCCGCCAGCCGGGTAGGTTAGTGCGGGCTCTACCCTCTCCTTTGATAGATCCGCCTCCCTTCCTGATCAATCCACCTGTCTGGATGATCGACGCTCAGCCCCACTCTGTTGTCCACAACATCACTGACGAATACACAGCGAGCATGACCCAGTCGATACGTCCCCTCCTGAACGGATTTGGCCGAACAGTTCTTTTCGTAGGGGCGCTACTCCTGTCGATGGGGCTTGCGGCCCCATCGGCCGTTGCCCAAGAGGTCCCGGTCGTGACCGAAGATGACGTCGTCATCGGCGACTTCGAGTCCGGGGACCAGAGAACTGTTACCGTGCCCATCGAAGTCCGGAATCTCGACCAGGTGGATGATATCACCAGCTACCAGTTCGACCTGGACATTGGGGCGACTCCATTGACCTTTGTCGAGTTCGATACGACAAACACGCTCACCGGAGCGGCCGACTTTAACTTCAACTCGTCGTCGTCGGGGGGGGTCTTGACCGCCGGAGGGGCTAGCTTCGCGAATCCTGCGATTCCCCTGCAGGAAGGCGGCAACAGGGGCGTGCTGGTGAAGGCGGTCTTTGAGGTCAATCAGAGCGGCACCGGTACGGCCCAGTTCCCAGCCAGTGCGTTTACGTTTAACGGCGGCAACGTGGATGAAAACCTGGATCGGGCTGACTTCGAAGTCGCCGTTTCCAACAACTTGGTGAAGGTGTCCAACACGAACGCGACGACGGGGAGCGAGTCGACCGTTGAGGTGACGGCCAGCGACCTCAGTGACCTGGACCCTGGAATTGTCTCGTTTGACCTTGGCATCCAGTTCGAGGATCCGGCGGAGCCGACAAGCCCCCCGAGTGAGGCGGTGACCATCGCTGAAAGTGCGTTCGAAAGCAACAAGAGCGTCAATTTCGATTCGCAGACAAACGTCCTCTCGATCTCCAGCTTTACTGGAGACGGTGCGCTTACAGGGGATGGTACGCTTCTGGAGATTGATCTTCAGGCAATCAATAGCAGCGGGACGGTCGCTGACATCGATTTCACTGACGACACGGCATTCATTCTGGATACGGCGTCGGGAGACACGGCCGACGTCGATGTGCAGGGAGGGCAGCTGCAGGTGCTGGACAACACGCTCCCCAACGCCCGAGGGGATCAATTCTCGACGGGGGAGAACGAGACCCTTGAGGTGACCGACGCGGCCAACGGCGTGCTTGCCAACGACACCGACCCGGACAGCGACGCTCTTTCCGTCTCGGCAGTGGAGGGGGCCTCCGGCAACGTGGGCTCGCAGATTACGCTCGGCTCCGGGGCCGCCCTCACGCTCAACGGAGACGGCACCTTTACCTACACTCCTCCCAGCGAGGCCGACACGCTCGGCTCGGGCGAGTCGTTTGACGACTCGTTCCAGTACACAGCGGCCGACGACTTTGGCGGCACCGACCAGGCGACCGCCACGGTAACCCTCGACGGTGAGAACGATACGCCCACCATCACCGGCCTCGACGACGATGATCCGACAACCATTGATGAGGATAACACGGCCGGCCCCGTTGAATTTACCGTCGACGACGCGGAAGGAGACCTGGCGGGCCTCACCGTGACGGGGAGCTCGGGCAACGCCGACCTGGTACCGAACGACAGCATCGATGTAACCGGGCCCGACGCGCAGGGTGCGGCCAGCCTGACGATTGAGCCGAGTGCCGACTCAAACGGCACGGCCAACATTACGGTCGAGGTGTCCGACGGAGAGAACCAGGCGACGGGCACCTTTACCCTGGAGGTCACTCCGGTCAACGACGCACCGGTCATCAGTGGCCTGCCCGCCGCGGACACGATCGACGAGGACAGTTCGACCGGCCCGATCGGCTTCAGCGTTGACGACGTCG
>CAZTDC010000265.1:0-5017 GCA_964612165.1 uncultured Salinivenus sp. | reverse complement strand
TCGCTCTCGGATGGATGGGCGTGGGGTGCTCGTCCCCCTCCCTCCCGTCGGCCGACGCCTCCAACCCGCTGCCCGACTGCCCCGACTCGCCGAACTGCGAGCGGGTCTCAACGGCCTATGAGGTGCCCGCCGACACGCTCTACACCGCCACGACGAGGGCGCTCGACACCCTCGGTCCGGTCGACCTGCAGCGCCAACCGGACTCCCTGCGCGCCTCAGCGGTGTACCGGGTGGCGTGGGTGTTCAAGGACGACGTGGACGTGGCCGTCGACACGAGTGACGCCGGCAGCATTCTCCACGTCCGCAGCGCGAGCCGCGTCGGGGAGAGTGACCTCGGCGTGAATGCTCGTCGCGTCAATGGCCTCCTGCAGCGGATTGAGGACGCGCTGTAAGTGGCCCCGCGCCCCTCCGTCTGTAGAACGGGGAGGGCCTCGCGGGCCTGTTCCTGTCGCTCCAGCGTCTCGCCCCGAGCGGCTTGGCGATCGTCGAAATGGGGACTCGCCTCCCCTTCAGCGCGCACCAGCCCCCTACTTCACGACCGTCATCCGCCGCGTTTCCACGCGCTCTTTCCCACGCAGGCGAAGGATATACGTGCCACTGGAGAGCCCGGTCGTGTCCAGTTGCCGCTCGTGGCGCCCGTCCTGCGGGCCCCGCGTCAGGGTGCGTACCCGCCGCCCCAGCACGTCATAGAGCTCGAGCGACACATCCTGCCGCTCCGGCACCGCGTAGCGAATGGTGACCGCTCCCCGCCCCGGGTTCGGAAACGGCGCCCGGAGCGTGAGCCGATCGGGCACGCCCAGCCTCACCGTCACCTCGTCGATGAGCTGCGCGCTGCCGTTGGCATCCACCTGCTTCAGGCGATAGTGCACCGAGTCTGCCTCGAAGGGGACTTCGTCGGTAACGTCGTAGGACCGCGTCTCGTCGGTCGTGCCGGCCCCCTCGATGAACTCGAGGTTCGTCCAGACAGCCGCTCCCCCGCTTTGGCCCGCCTCGCGATCCCCGGAGGCCCCTGCGACGCGGCGCTGTACCTGAAAGCCGTCGTTGTTCGTCTCGCTGGCTGTTTGCCAGGAGAGGCGCACGGTTTGGGCCTCCGTGAGCGTGGCTTCGAACTCCACCAGCTCGACCCGCCGGTCGTCGGTGTCGGACGCCAGCACAAATTCGCTGAACGAGCCGGTTTCGGCGACCAGTTCGTTTGCCTCCGCGTCGTATGAGGTCGGCAACCTGGAGAACGAGCCGACGTCTTCCGTCGGGCGGCTGTAGACGGCCACGTTGCCGGGGTCGCTGACGCCGCCCAGCGTGCCGACGTCAAAGCGGATCTCGGTCTGGTTTCCAAAGCGGAGGTCGCCCTCGGTCTCAATGACGAACCGATACTCGCTCACGGTGCTCTCGCCGACGTCGCCGGCGTTGAGCGGCACCTCGTCCAGCTTCTCGACGATAATGGTCGAGGCCGCGCCCTCTGTCCCCTGAAAATGGACGTCCACCCCGGTCCGCCCAAACGCAACCGTCCCATCGCCCGAGACCGACGCGCTGGCTCGCTGGATCGGCGCACTGGGCACGAGGCCCATCGGAGGGGGCGTCTGCTCTTTCGTGGTGTAGATGCGGAACTCGCCCGGTCGCAACTGGAGGGGCTGGGCCGAACGGACTGAACGAGCCGCGTCCTCGAAGAAGTTGTACCAGGTGCCGGTCTGCGTGAAGCTACAGGCCCCGTTCTCTCCCCCCACCTCAAGCGTCACCGTCTGCACCGTCAGGCCGAAGTTGCCTATGATCGTGGCGTCCAGATTCTCGTCTTCGAGCCGGAGGCAGCGGACCGTGTCCCGACCGGCGACGTTCATATCGAGGGCCTCCTGGCTCCCCGTCCGCGCCCGGGCAAACACCTCGTGGTCGTTGCGAAGCTGGATGAGCGCCTTCCAGGTCTCGTAGAGCTTGTTGCGGTCGGGGCTCTGCGTGGAGTCGGCGTACGCCCACCGGATCGGTTTCGGCCCAATGCGGATGGGTGCACTCTCCGGACAGACGTCTTCGCCGCGAAAGCCCCGGAGACACTCGTCCGGCCCCCACCCATAGCCGACTTCGTCAAACTGCCACATCATCCGCGGCCCGGGTACGGTGAAGAAGAAGGCGCCGACGAGCTTCTGCCGGTTGAGCGCCGTTTTGAAGTCCTGCGTGCTGTAGCCCGCGGTGCCGTTGCCCCGTGCTTTCTTCCACCGCATAAGCCACTGCTCGTCGTGACTCGTCATGTAGGTCACGGCGCTGGGCTGGTCGAATCCGCGCCGGTTCCGATAGTAGGAGCTTGAGAGGTTCGATCCGCCCGTTAGATTCCCCCGATCGGCCCGACTGTACGAGTGATTCATGTTGTGCCAGGTCAGCATCCCCCCTGTCTGTCCCCGGCCGCCGTAGGCCCCGAGCTCGTTTGCGTCCCGGGGTGCTCCGACATTTTCCAAAATCACGTAGGCGTTCGGGGTCGTGCTCCACATTGAATCCGCAACTGCCTTCCAGCCGCTCACCAACGCGTCGGAGTGCGACGGATCGTTGATATTGACGCCGTCGTCCGCCACGCACTTTGAAACGTCAAACCGAAACCCGTCGACGTTGAATTCCTCGAGCCAGTACGCATTGGCCCGGCGGATGTACTCCTTGACGAACGGGTGCCCTTGATTCAACTCCTGGAAAAACGCCCCGCAGATTCCTCGGCCCGGCCCCGACTCCAGAAACGGATTGTCGGCGGCCGAGCCGTAAAGCTGGGCGATCGAAGAGGTGGCGGTGATGTGGTTGTAGACCACGTCCAGGATCACGGCGATGCCCCGACGATGGGCCTCTTCCACAAAGCGCTTCAGGCCGTCCGGCGGCCCGTAGGACTTGTCCATGGCCAGGTGGGCACTCGGCCGGTACCCCCAGAATCCGTTTCCTTCGAAGTTGGATACCGGCAGGAGCTCCACCGCATTTACGCCGAGGGAGTCGAGGTAGCCGAGCGTGTCGGCCAGCACGTCGAAGGAGCTCGTCTCCACGAAGTCCCGGAGGAGAAGCTCGTAGATCACGAGGTCCTCCTGCTTCGGGGGCTCGAAGTCGGAAAACTGAAACTCGGTCTGTTGCCCGTCCGGGTATATAACGGAGACGTCGTTCTCCGTCTTGTCCCCCGGGTAGGACTGGAGCCCCGGATAGACCGCCTCGCTGATCTGGTGATCGACCGGGGTGCGGACCTTGTGGGCGTACGGATCGCCGACCCGGACGTCGCGGGACGCCCCGCCGACGTAATACTGGAAGTCGTGCTGCCGATTCGGGTCGATGCCGTCAATTGTGAGCCACCAGTGGGCCCCGTCCGGGGTCGTCTCCCGCTTCATGAAGTACCGGTTGTCAATCTCCCAGCCGGTGACGTCCCCGATCACGTAGACGAACTCCTTCTTCGGGGCAAACAGCGACAGGGTGACCGACCCGTCGCTGTTGTAGTTGATGCCGTCCTGCACTCCGTCCGGCCGTGGCTCGTCGACGACGTCCGGGGCCCGCCGCACAGACGTTGTTGCGGTATCGGCGAGCGTGCTGTCCCCGATGCTCGCCGTCGCCTCCGCCCGGACGTGAAAGCGGTTGGGACGGTTCAGCGACAATGGATACGACAAGGAATCGGCGGTCGTCGAATCGACCGGCTCGCCGTCAACCAGCAGGCGGAGCTCGCCGAAGGCGTCGACATTGGCGGTGTCCGCCGTGACGGTGACGTCGACGGTCGTATCCGTCGCCGTGATGAACGGGTAGAGGGGCGGGTCGGCATTTGGGCTCTGGAGGCTGGCCGAGAGGAAGGGCCCCTTCCCTACATCCTGTACTTCTACGGAAATGTCCTCGCCGCCTGCGGCCTTTCCTTCCTTCGATCCGTCGGCGTTTCGGAAAACGAAGGCAAGCTGCCGTATTTCCTCCTCTGACTTCGGCGGGACCTCCCCATACCCGGTGTTGTTGTCGCTGTAGTACGCTCGGATGTTGTCGATCCTCAACTCGTAGGTGTTTTCGCCCACCTTCGTCAGCTTTGTCTTCGGCCGGTTCTCGGGCCACTCGTCCATGACGTACCGCCAGGTGTCTTCGCTGGTGTTTAGACCGGTATGGGCGTACACCTGGCAGTCACAGTTTTCGAGTCCGGCGTTTCCCCGATCGGCGTGGAAGGTGATCGTGACCGGCTCGTCGGTGCGAACCGGAGACGATGGGGTCGTCTCAACGACTTGTGCCTGTGCGGAAACGGCCGCGCTGAAAAAGAGAAGTACAGCGAGAGCGGACGCAAAACGGGGCATGAGGTTCGGAACGACAACAGAGAGCCAATGTGCTCGCTCGAAGAACGGTCCTTCGAGGACGCTGGTAACGCGTCACCGGAACGGGCGTTCGCTCTCTGGTCAACCCGGTTTCAGTCGCAACATAGGCACAAAATGCGATATTCCTCACTGCGACATTGACGGAAGCCCGAAAATACGTGTCCCCCTTACGTCTTCCGCCGATCTCGTGTGGAGAGGCCCCTGTTCCGGGGGCCCAACTGAACGCCCTGCAGATTCGCGACGGCCGCACCACTACTGCCACCCGCGAACTCGCCTCCCGTCGACATGTTGGGGATTGCCGCTGGACGCCCTGTTTCCCGATGCCGTTCTGCATTCATGTCTTTCCTGGTTCGCGTCGCTGTCCTTCTCGTCGCCCTTGGCCTTGCGGGCGCGCCACTTGTCCATGCCCAGACGGCCCCGACGTGCGATCCGCTGGTGGCGCTCAACCTCGCGATCAGCGACGTGGGGGTCGGCCTCGGCGACACCGAGCGCACGACCGGCGTTCGCGTCAACTACGGCGACACCTGCCTGCAGACCGCCAATGGCATCAACGCCACGCTCTTCCCCCCGTTTTCGGCCGTCGGGACCGTGAACGGCCTCGCTTTGGGCCTGCCGCTCACCGGAAGTGCGCGGCTTCGAGGGCTGGCGGTCGGCGTCGGGCTGTTCTTCGGCAATGCCGGCGATGTTCGCGGCGCCGCGAACGGGCTTTTAATCGGGGGCATCGCGACCGTCTC
>CAZTDC010000264.1:0-5019 GCA_964612165.1 uncultured Salinivenus sp. | reverse complement strand
TCGCGAAGGAGCCCGGCCGAGGAGACGAACTCGGTGTACATCATGTCGGCCCCGTACCGCTTGCAGAGGATGCGGAACGGAGGGTCGCTCACGTCCTCCATCGGCGCGAGGAAGAGGGGACGATCGTCGAAGTCAAGGTGCCCAATGCGCATAGAAATTGAGGAAACGGTCGGCTCGTTGGACGGCGGACCGTTGGAAACGAGTCAGAGGGCGGCGTGAGTTCCCGAGGGCCCCAGTGCATCGGCGCCATCGACAGGTGGGTGCGGGTGGACTCGCGTCTTGTTCGGTCTATGAGGGAAGAAGGGGGAAGAACCGGGCTCGGGAACTGCCAGGAAGAACGCGGTTTGGATCAGACCAATGCCCGCTGTACCCATTTGGGGACCTCGTGCGTACACGGAACACACGATCTCTTCAACAACCGCTCCGCCGGTTATGTCGTCCGACTCCCGTTCTTCCTTCGGTCTTCGTCCCCTCCTCGCCCTCCTTGCCCCGCTGACCCTCTTGCTGACGGGCTGTGGGGGCCCGGACCTCATCGATCGCATAACGCGGCCCCGATGGGGGTTCTGTGGCACGGTGGTCATTGTGCTCGACCTCGTGGCGCTCTTTGATTTGCTGGACGAGAGACGGGGAACCGTGAACAAGGTGCTGTGGGCGCTTCTCATTATCTTCTTCCCGGTCGGGGGCGTGATCCTCTATTTCCTCTTCGGGCGCGAGTAAGTTCGAGGGAGAGGTATGGACGCGGACTGTAGTAGAGACGGGTGTCGTTGCTGTGACTGACCGCTGGAGCTATTTGGTCGTTGGGTTCCTGCTCCTCACTCCGATGCTCGGAGGATGTGGAAGCACAGGAGCCACGGTGTCCAATCCAGAGGCCCAGTATCGCGCTGCTATCGAGGATGCCCGCACGGCCGAGCCCGAGGAGATTGTGACAACGCTCGTGCCCCTCGTCGCGGCCAACGACGACCTCGTGTGGCGCACGACGGCCGACTCGACGCGCCAGGTACTGGTGGTGACGTGGGGCGGAAGCGAGACGCTGCCGAACGCGGCGGCCGGAGACACGGTCGCGGCGGCGGAGGACGTGTGGGTGACGGTCGCGCCCCGTATTCAGAAGTTTTGCCAGGCACTCGACCGCGAAGGCGATGCGCTCGCGCTTCGCCTCGCCCAGCGCCTCGGCCTGCCGCCGGACGCCGGTTACACCCAGTTCGTGGAGCTGTGGGTGCGTCCGGCCCATCTCGTCCGGCCCTGTCCCGACCCCGAGGTGAGCGACCGCGAGTGCGAACGCTCCGCTCCGGTACCCGCCGAGCACGCGCGGGTGAGTGCATCACACCAGGAGTGGTTTCGAACGCTAAAGCGCACCTCCTACGGGCCGGACGGCTACCCCTTCACCGGCCTCGGCTACACCTACGACTGGAACCCGACGACCGACGAGGTCGGGCCCAGCGAGTTCGTTTTGCGATCGGGCGAGCGAGCCATCGTAGAGGCGCGACACTCGACGGCGGCGTACTGCGAATGATCCCCCATTTCCCTGATTGAAGACATTATCATTCATGGGGGCTCCGGGCCCACGCAGACCGCCGATGCGCCCGACATCAGCACTGTGCGTAAGGAAACTGAACATAGCTTCTCCTCCCCAGACGACTTCCTTTTTTCCTCAATGCTGTGAATCGGGACGAGTGAGGCGTGAGATCCCAGTGGGTCCCAATCACGTCTTCACGCATCACGAGTCCTCCTTCGACATACGAGGGATGCACCGGTTAAATTCGAAATCTACACCTGACAGCGATAACCCATGGCCAGCGACACCCTCTTCCAGTTCGAACAAACGATGTCTCGGAGCGACGTGGCCGCCTACCTGCGCGAGGTGGCCGACAAGCTGGACACCGACGGCTCCCTCGAGTTTACGGCCGGGGAGCAGACCACCTCCCTCGCCGTGCCGGAGCGCATCCAGTTTGAGGTTGACGTGGAGCGGGACCTGCACGATCAAAGCGCGGACGAGATCGAGGTCGAATTTGAGCTTGAGTGGTACGAGGACGAGGAGGGCACTGCCTCGGGCTCGCTCGAAATTGGATAACTGCTCGCCCTGCACGTGCAAACGGGCACAGATTCCTGTTGCAGGGGACGATGTGTTCCCCGTCTAGTGGTTGCCGTTCCGGTTCCATGATCCCCGACGAGCTCTTCGAAAAGATCCGCCGCCTGGAGGTGCGCACCCGGGGCGTGGTCGAAAACGTGTTTGGCGGGGAGTACCACTCCGCCTTCAAGGGACGGGGCATCGAGTTCGCCGAGGTGCGGCCCTACCAGGTGGGCGACGACATCCGCAACATCGACTGGAACGTGTCGGCGCGGATGGACGACACCTACGTCAAGGTGTACGAGGAGGAGCGCGAGCAGACCGTCATGCTCTGCGTCGACGTATCGGGGTCGGAGGACTTCGGGTCGCAGGGCAAGCTGAAGCGAGAAGTGGCCGCCGAGATCTGTGCCGTCATGGCCTTTAGCGCCATCCTGAACAACGACCAGGTGGGGCTGCTGCTGTTTTCGGACGAGATTGAGCAGTTCGTCCGGCCGCGAACCGGACGGCGGCACGTGCTCCGGTGCATCCGCGAGCTCTTTACAGCCGAGCCGGCGTCGCCGGGCACCGACATTGAGAATGCCCTGCAGCGCGTCCTGCGCATCCTGCGGCGCCGGTCCATCCTCGTCCTGGTGAGCGACTTCTTTGACGACGGATACGAGTCGATGCTCCAGGCGGCTGCGCAGCGTCACGACACGATTGGCGTTGAGCTGCAGGATCCCCGCGAAGAGGAACTGCCCCCGGTGGGGCTGGTTGATCTGACCGACGCGGAGACGGGGGAGACGGTGACCCTCGATACCCGTAACGACGCGGCCCGGCGGGCCTTCGAGGAAGCCGCCCGGGCCCGCCGGGAGCGCACGGCGGCGCTCTTTCAGCGCACCGGCGTGGGCCACGTCCCCGTCCGCACCGACGCCGATTACGTGGAGCCGTTGATCGAATTCTTTCGCGCCCGTACCCGCCGGGGATGACGACAAGATCGTTCCTCAGCAGGCGCGGGCGAGTGCGGTTTATGAGGCTGTGCGCTCGGCGGCGTACGATCCTGATTGGCTGCCTCTGAGCCCAAGCGCTCCGAGCAGGTGTCGTTCAATTGGCAATTTGGGAGATGGACCGGTTTGATCCACCACGTTTCGTCGGGAGGGCGGGACAGCTCCTCCTACTGCTCGTGATCCTCTTGGGGGGCAAAGCGGGCGACGTGGCGGCGCAGCGAGCGGTCCAGTTTGAGACGCAGGTCTCGACCGACAGTGTGGGGATTGGGGAGCGCTTCACGGTCTCGATCGTGGCCGAGCACGGGCCGGAGACCGACGTGTCGTTCCCGGCGGTGGACGCTGGGGACGTGCTCTTCGGGGATCTGGAGGTCATGGAGCGCAGCGACGTGCAGACACGCCCCCGGCAGGGCGGCCGTCGCGTGGACAGCGTGGCCTACACGGTAACGACGTTTGCGCTTGACTCGGTGCGCGTGCCGGCCTTGCCCGTGCAGGTGACCGCCGGCCGGGACACCACGATCCGGAGTGCCCCCGCTCGCACTGTGACGGTCGTCTCCGTCGTCGCCGACGACGCGAAGGGGATACACGGGGTGGCGCCCCTTGCCTCCTTCCCTCGGCCGTGGTGGACGTGGGCCCTGCTCGCGCTTGTCGTGGCCGGACTGCTGGCCGGGCTCCTCTACCTGTTGTGGCGTCGCGGCGAGGACGCGGAACCGGCGCCGGCCCGGACGCCGCCGGACGAGGACCAGACTCCTTATGAGGCCGCCACGTCGTGGATTCGGCAGCTGGAGTCGTACGATCTGGCGGACCCGGACGCCGTAAAGCCGTTTTACGTGGAGCTGTCACACGCCCTGCGCGTCTATCTCGCCCGCGAGCTCGGCGTGGCTGCCCTGGAGCGCACAACGCGTGAGGTCGTAGAGACGCTGGAGCACCGGCCCGACGTGCCGTCGTCGGCCGCGAGCCGCCTCCAGGCCGTCTTGGAGCTGGCCGACCTCGTAAAGTTTGCCGACATCCGGCCCTCGTCCGACGACCACGAGAAGGCCATTCGGGAGGCCCGGGTCGCACTCGACACCATCGAGGCCTCGCCCCGGTCGTCCGAACCGGACGCCGTGGACGAGGTGGCCTCCGCCGCGTAGCCAATCAGAGGGGGCAACTGACCCAAAATTGGAGGGCGTTGCTCGCTCGTCCTCTCCCTGCCGAGGGGGACCGTGGCGAACCGGAAACAAAATGCCCGCACGTACACACTCCCATACTCCACGACGGGGAAAAGAGGGACTGCGCCGAATGAACGGCAGGACATCATCTTTTGATTGCGCCAACCACGCACATGCCCGACTTCAGCGACACGCTCATCGACCGCATCGCCGAGGCCGATCACGTGGCCGTGCTCACCGGGGCCGGCATCAGTGCCGAGAGCGGCATTCCCACGTTTCGCGACCCGGACGGCCTCTGGGAGGAGTTCGATCCGCAGGAGCTGGCCAACGTCGAGGCCTTTCTCGACAATCCCGAGCTCGTGCAGGGATGGTATCGCCATCGGCGGCAGCTGGTGGAGGAGGCTAAGCCCAACGCCGGACACCGGGCGCTGGCCGAGATGGAGGCCCACGTGCCAGGGATGGCCGTCATCACCCAGAATGTGGATGATCTCCACAAACGGGCCGGCAGCAGCACCGTCATCGAGCTCCACGGCAACATCACGCACAACTACTGCATGGACTGTGAGCGCCCCGCCGAGGCGGAGACGGTGGACGCTGCCATCCAGGACGGCACCCCGGCCCGCTGCACAGATTGCGACGGGCTCATCCGCCCCGACGTGGTGTGGTTTGGTGAAATGCTACCCCCCGACGCCGTCGAGCAGGCCGACGCGGCGACGAGCCGGGCCGACGTGTTTCTGAGCGTGGGGACGAGCGCGGTGGTCTATCCGGCCGCCCAGTTTCCGATGGAGGCGCGGGCCCATGGGGCGTACGTGGCCGAGATCAA
>CAZTDC010000263.1:0-5020 GCA_964612165.1 uncultured Salinivenus sp. | reverse complement strand
GCGATCTCGAAGGCGCCCTCTTCAGTTGCGTCGACGTCCAGGATGCGGGCCGAGCGCTGCGTGATTCGTTGCAGCAGCTCCGCCGAGTAGTAGTCGTAACGAAAGTCGATGCCGAAGCGGGCGCGGAGCGGGGCCGTGAGCAGGCCCTTCCGCGTCGTGGCTCCGACCATCGTGAAGGCCGGCAGGTCGATCTGGACGGTACGCGCGTTCGGGCCCTGATCGATGACGATGTCGATGCGGTAGTCCTCCATCGCCGAGTAAAGGTACTCCTCGACAACGGGACTGAGGCGGTGGATCTCGTCGATAAACAGCAGGTCGCCCTCCTCCAGATTCGTCAACACGCCCGCGATGTCGGCCGGCTTTTCAAGGACGGGGCCGCTAGAGGTGCGGATGCGCGCGCCCATCTCGTTGGCGATGATGTGTGCGAGCGTCGTTTTGCCCAGGCCGGGCGGTCCCGAGAGCAACACGTGGTCGAGCGTTTCGCCCCGCTGTAGGGCCGCCGTCATAAACACGTTCAGATTTTCCTTGATCTTTTCCTGCCCGATAAACTCATCGAGCGACTGCGGGCGCAGCAGCTTTTCGACGTCGGTTTCGGAAGGGGTGGCTTCGGGGCGAATGGCGTCGGAGCGGGCGTCGCTCATGGGCGGCATAAATCGTGAGGAGAAACGGAGAACGGACTGTTGATTCAAGCAGGCAGGAGGGAGAGGGTTTCATGTGTGGCCACTGTGTGGAGTGTTCTTTTCGGAGGTTCTTTTGCCAGTCGTCGCGGAGCCGTGAAGACACGTAAACTTTCCGTCGCCGGATGTCGTAATAAATCCTCCTCTTACGGAATGAATTTTGCCCGGGCGACTGTGATTTCTCGTCCTTCATCCTTTTCTTACACTGCCCGAGGATGAACTGCTAGTAATCGGGCCGTCTCGTCTGTTGCATCTACGAAACCGGTCTTACTCGTATGCTTGAACTCAAGCAAGAACAGGAACTCCAGCAGAAGCTATCCCCGCAGCAGATCCAGTATATCAAGCTGCTGCAGCTGAACACCCTGGATTTGGACCAGCGTATTAAAGAGGAACTTGAGGAGAATCCGTTGCTGGAAGAGGGACTCGACGAGGAGGACCAGAGGGAGGAGAACGAGCTCGATGCCACGGCCGAGGAGATGGAAAACGAGCTTGAGGAGACCGATGAGGACGACGAGGAGTTTGACGTCGAGGATCTCCTCAACAATACCGACGACATGTACGGGTACAACAATCCCGGCTACAGGGAGGACGAGGAGGACCGCGATCGGGCCATGCCGGCCGATCAGACCCTGGCCGAACAGCTTCAGGACCAGATCTCGTTCCTGAATCTGGATGAGACCGAGGAAATCATTGCCGATCAAATCATCGGCTCGATCGACGAGGACGGATACCTGCGCCGGGAGATCGACTCGATCATCGACGACATTCTCTTCAACCAGGGCACTGAGGTGACCGAAGAAGACGTGGAGGAGGTTCTCCGGAAGGTGCAGTCTTTAGACCCGGCCGGCATCGCGGCCCGAGACCTGCAGGAGTGCCTCCTGCTCCAGCTCTATCGGATGAACGAGGATGTGGAGGGACGGCAGACGGCCATCGAGATGCTGGAGGAGGAGTACGATGCCTTCACGATGAAACACTTCGACAAGCTCGAGAAGCGCCTCAACGTTGACGACAGAGAATTGAAGACGGCTTTCGACCTAATTCGGCAGCGGCTCGATCCAAAGCCGGGAGAAGGAGAGTTCTCGGAAGAGACCAACTACATCACGCCCGACTTTACGGTGCGGTACGTGGACGGCGAGTTCGTCATTACGCTCAACGGGCGCAATGCCCCGGACCTCCACGTCTCGAAGCACTACCGCAAGATGTTGGAGAAGCTGAAGGCCCAGAAAAAGGCTGACGACGAGAATGTCGACGAGGAAACGCGGCAGTTTCTCAAGACCAAATTTGATTCGGCCCGCTGGTTCATCAACTCCATCAACCAGCGTCGTCACACCATGTCGCTGGTGATGGACGCCATCGTGCAGCTTCAGAAGGACTTCTTCAAGTACGGGGAGGGCCACCTGAAGCCGATGATCCTGAAGGACGTGGCCGAGATTATCGACATGGACATCTCCACGGTGAGCCGGGTGGTGAACGGCAAGTACGTACAGACCGAATGGGGCGTTTACGAACTCAAGTACTTCTTCTCCGAGGGTTTAGAGACTGTGGACGGAGAAGAGGTGTCGAACAAAGAAGTGAAGGCCGAGCTCCAGCGGATCGTCAACAACGAAGACAAGACCGATCCGATGTCCGATCAAGAGCTGGCGGATGCCCTGGAGGAGAAGGGCTTCAAGATTGCTCGGCGCACCGTTTCGAAGTATCGCAAGCATCTGGGCATTCCCGTGGCCCGTCTCCGGAAGGAAATTGTGTTGGAGGACGAGGAAGAGGACCAATCGCAGTCGGCGTGAGTAGACCGTTCTCGCTTTCGCCGAGATCGACACTAGCGGAGGGGGGCATCTACGTGTTTATCCTCTCGCCGGCAGGGGACGTACAGTTCGTCAGCGCAGGTACGTGACGGACAGGGTCAGGCCCACGAACGGAGCGAACTCGCCGTCCTCGATGAGGGTGTTGAGGGAGGTGCCCGTTATCAGGCCCGGCTGTACGAGGCGCCAGTTGGTCATCACGGAGAGGGCCGCGCGGTTCTGAGTGGTTTGGGGAGACGTGAGAGTGGCCCGACCGGTCACACTGAAGCCGGTGACGAGCCGCTCACCCTCGCGCCAGACCTGCGCGTCGTAATAGAGGCGCCAGTCTTGAGTGCGGCTCTGACCGGCTTGCTGTGGGGCAGGGGCGCTGGCATACCCGAGGCCGGTTCGCAGACGCAGCGTCGAGTGACGGCCGATTTGGAAGCGCCCGTTCAGCAGTCCGGAGAGGACAAACTCGTCGGGCTTGAAGGCAGAGGTCCGACCCGCGTCCGCGGTTTGTCCGAGGCGAGTCGCCGTATTCGACGGGGCTGTCGGAAAACGGGCGCCAATCCGAAACAGAAGCGGAATCCGGGTGCTGCTAAGGCCCAATCCTACGTACGGGTTGCCGGTGGCTGTGGTCGAGGTCACGTCGTTCGTCGCGGCGCCGTATCGGGCGACGGGGAGTTCGCCGCTGAGCTCAACGTTGTCGTTGAGGGAGAGCGTCCCTGTGAAAAACGTCGCCCCCGAGAGCACAGAGGCATCGTCCGGAGGGTCCGGAACGATTGCCTCAACGGCGATCTGGTTAGGTTCGTACGGGCGCGACCAAATTGTTTGTGCCTCGACCGGAGAGGCGAAGAGAAAGCCAAACAGAAGAAGAAAGGCAAGGACACGCATAGGCGAGCGGTTGGTCTCAGGTGAATACGCTACGTCCTATGTTGACGGCACCCTCAAGTTCGGATTATCGAGAGTATTGACAACGCTCTGTTCACGTTGTACGGGATGAGAAGCTGGAACAATTCGCCTCTGAAAGGGTAGGGGGGTACCCCATTCGTAGACCCTAAATGCGAGCCGACTTCGACATGAGCACGACACAGCACGAGACGCTTTCCATCGAGGGAATGCACTGCGAGCACTGCGTCGAGATTGTTCGAGAAGCCCTGGAGTCTGTGCGCGACGTCTCCGTTGAGCGCGTCGAGGTTGGGACCGCGGAGGTACAGTACGATGCCGACTCGGTCTCCCGCGATCAGCTGGCGACGGTGATCGACGACGCCGGATACGACCTCGTTGTTGGATAAGGCTTTGTCATCTATTTCTGAGCCGATCATGCCGATAAGCGACGCCGATCGCGACGACATTCGTTCTCGCCTCCGCCGCATCGAGGGCCAGATTCGTGGCCTGCAGCGGATGGTCGACGAGGATCGCTACTGTGGCGACATCCTCGACCAGATCCATTCGGTGCAGCAGGCCCTGAAGTCGGTCGGGCGAGAAATCACCCGCAATCACCTGGAGACGTGCGTGACCGACGCGCTTCGTTCCGGCGACGAAGAAACAGCCGAGGACACCTACGACGAGATTATGGGGCTTCTGAAAAAAGAGTTGTAGCGTTTCGGGTCGCGCGTTGAGCGTTCTTGCGTTCAGTACTGTGAGTCCAGAGTGAGTGCACCAGTTTCTCTCATTCAAGCCAAATCTCCCTCTATCCATGAGCGATTCCACGCCACGAACCGAATCGACGTCCCGGGATCCGACTGTATCGGGCGACGGCGCTCCGGCTAAAGAGGAGGCCTGTCCCGTGCCCCCGACAGAGACTGGGGATGGTGCGTCCGAGCCCTTGGCAGAAGGAGCGGCCCGTGTGGCGCTGCCGGTCGAGGGGATGTCGTGCGCGTCCTGTGCCAGCAGCGTAGAGGGAGCACTTGGGGAGACCGATGGGGTGGCCACCGCCTCCGTTAACTTCGCCACGGAGCGGGCCAACGTGTCGTTCGACCCGTCCCGCGTTCAGGTGAACGATCTCGTCCGGGCCGTCGAAGGCAGCGGTTACGAGGTGCGAACGACGGAGACCACCCTCACCGTGCAGGGCATGAGCTGCGCCTCGTGTGTGTCGCGCGTGGAAGAGGCGCTGGAAGACGTGGAGGGCGTGGTTGAGGCGAGCGTCAACCTGGCCACCGACCGCGCGACGGTCCGCTACGTGCCCGGCACGGCCGAGCCCGCCGACGTCACCACGGCCATCCGCGACGCCGGCTATGATGTGGTGGACACAGAGGGTAGTGACGATCGCACGGATGTGGAGCGGCAAGCGCGCAATGAAGAGCAGCAGTCCATGAAGCGCCGGTTTTTCTGGGCACTCGCCTTTGCGCTGCCGGTGTTTGTGCTGGAGATGGGCTTCATGCACGTGCCGGCGATGGAAGCCTGGATCACGGAGCAGGTGTCGACGCAGACGCTCTACTACGTCCTCTTTGCGCTCACGTCGGTCGTTATGTTCGGCCCGGGCCTCTATTTCTACAAGCACGGCTGGCCTGCGCTGAGGAACGGCGCCCCCGACATGAACACGCTCGTCATGATCGGGACCTC
>CAZTDC010000262.1:0-5026 GCA_964612165.1 uncultured Salinivenus sp. | reverse complement strand
CTCCAGATCGGTCTCGTAATCGATGTTCGGATTGATCCAGCTCGTCTGCTGCTTTGCCTCCCGGACGGCCTTTTCCATGTAGTCCCAGAGCCGATCCGAGAGGGCCTCGCGTGCCTCAGCGTCACGGGGCGTGCCGGCCGCGTCGCACCAGAGCGCGGCGAGGGTCTGGTAGAAGAGGTAGACATCGTTGTCGGACGGGCCGTGCGCGCCGCGGTACGGGTCGCCCACCTCGTCCAGCGCCTGGACGACCTCGGCCCAGCGCTCCGGCATCTCGGCGATCGCGAGGAGCCGCATGCGGGTGTCCGCCCCGCGCTTGTGGTCGTGCGTGGCCGTAGTGATGAGGGTTTCGGGGTACTGGCGCGCCCGAAACCGATTGCGGGCGTGAAAGGCGTGGTCGTGGACGCCGAACGCGTCGGGCTCGCCGCCCACCTCGTTGAGGGCCGCGAGCCGGTTGTATCGGTAGAAGGCCGTGTCTTCGATGCCCTTGGCCGCCACGGGCCCGGTGTACTGCTGAAGCCGGCCCACCCACGCCTGCTGGTCGTCTTGCAGGTCCTCGCGGAGCTCTCCGAGGATGGCGTGCTCGACGAACTCGAAGACGGTGGGCTCGGCGGCCGGGTTGCGCTGGAGGGCCCGGTGAAGGGCTTCCTGCACCACCTCGCGCGCCTCCTCGTCCTCGTACGGCAGGAAGGTGCGGTAGCGGTCGAAGGCTGCGACAATCTCTTTGAGCGCCTCCCGCAGGGCCGCAAGGGTCACGTCGCGGGTGTGATAGTCGGCCTCCGAGAGCCGGTCGAGCCCGTAGGCCAGCCGCGCCAGCTCGCTGGTGAGCGTCTGCTCGATGATGAGCGACTTGCTGCGATAGGCGGTTTCCTCAAAGGAGCGGGCGCTGGGCACGGCGCGGCGATAGATGCGGCTGAGCGGTTCTTCGCCGTCGGGGTGAAGGAGCACGCCCATCGCGTCGTTCAGAAACTTGTAGCCCGTGGTGCCGTCGACCGGCCACCCTTCCGGCAGCGTCTCGCCGGGGGCCAGAATCTTTTCCACCCAGATGCGATCGGCCCCCAGGTCGTGGAGACGATCCAGGTACTCGTGCGGATCGAAGAGGCCGTCGATGTGATCGATGCGCACCCCGTCGACTCCCTCCTCCGCTAGAAGGTCGCCGAGGAGGCGGTGCGCGCCCCAGAACAGGTCCTCGTCCTCCATCCGCAGGCCTACCAGGTCGTTGATCGTGAAGAAGCGGCGGTAGTTGATCTCGCGGCCGGCCGTCTTCCAGTACGCGAGGCGCCAGTGCTGCCGCTCGAACAGGCGGTGCAGCGCGGTGCGGTCGAGGGCCTCCGTCAGGACGTCATTGTCAAACGACACGTCCACGGCGTCGAGGCGGCGGCAGAGGGCCTCGGCCCGCTCGCGGTCGGGCGGGGCAAGGTCGGTAAAGGCGTCGCGCAACTCCTGAAGGTCGAAGTACGCGTCGGTGCGCTCGAACGACGGAAGCAGGGCGTCGAGGATCTGCGGGTACGTGCGTGGGCTCAACGCGAATCGATGCTCGTAGTACGCGGCGGAGAAGTGCCCGTCCTCGTAAGCGAGCGTAATGTCGCCGTCGTCGAGGACGGTGCCGTAGGTGTCGCCCAGGAAGGGGAGTAAGATCTTGCCCTGCAGCTCCGGCTTCAGGGGGTCCCAATCAATGTCGAAGTGGTGGACGTAGGCCGAGTGGCGGCCGTAGGCCAGGACGTCCTGCCACGCCTCGTTGGCCGGGCCGACCCCCGCGTGATTGGGCACGAAGTCGAGCACCAGTCCGAGATCCGCGTCCACGGCCGTTTTGCGCAGCGACTCGAACGCCTCGCGCCCGCCGAAAGCCTCCCGCACGCTGTTGTGGTCGATCACGTCGTAGCCGTGCTCGCTGCCCGGGCGGGCCTCAGTGATGGGCGAGAGGTAGAGGTGGCTCACGCCGAGCTTCCGAAGGTAGGGCACAAGCGCCTCGACCTCGGCGAAGCCCAGATCAGGGGTGAGCTGGAGGCGGTAGGTGGCGTTCATTGGTTCTACGGAGGAGCGTTAGGCGGGCCGAAGGAAGAAAAGGGAGGAGCTGGCAGTGCTGCTTCCGCACATCTTTCAGGGTATCCGAAGGTCTCGGTGAGTGCAAACGCTTGCGATCAGCGGGCTCGGGCGAGAGAGGGGGGAGTGAAGAGGTCACTTCAGAATGTTGGGATGGAGGCGCAGACCCAGTTCGACGAGCACGGCGTTATCGAGAGGCTCCCCAAGAAGGAAGCCTGCCGTCTTGTAGCCCAGGGTCGCAACGCCCGAAACAGGCCAATCTGGCGACGGCCGGACCGCCGCCGTGGCTTCCACTCGGCCTCCGAGCTCTCGGGAAAGGGATTCTGATGGACGTCGATTCTCGACGAATACCACCTGAGGCTGGTACCAAAGGTCGACGCGTCCCTCGATCTGAAGGCGGCCAGCGGCTACGAGCGGATCGACCTCAAGTCCGAGCCCTCCGAATTGCCCCCACGGCCCCTCTCCGCCTCGCATGGATACGGTCCAAAGCCGACTTCTGTGCACCACGAGGTGCTCGAGCAAAAGTTCGGACCCGAAGGGCGAGAGGACGAGGTGAACGGAGGGAAGATACCGAATCGGGCCGACAGTGACGGTCCAGAGGCCAGACGAGGAGGATCCCCGCCAGCCGTAGTCGTACAGGATGGTCCACAGCGCCATCCACGTGAAGGGATCGACAAGGCTTACGCGGACCCTCCGCTTTAAGGCATCGAGGCGATCGGGCGAGTCGGAAATACGCCGCGACCTTCTCTCGTCATAGACCTGAAGCCCAGTGACATAGTTCATCACGTCGTTTGAGGGCGAGGCTCCCTCCTCCGGCGTCCCCCACACGTACAGCGGCAGATCCAGATGGCCGGCCAGGCCGAGCAGGGCGTCGCCGTACCGGAGGCGCCCGTCCCGGACTGCTCGGTTCCGAACCGACTGCGCGAAAACGAGATTGGCATTCATTCCATTTGCTCGAAGCCAGAGGTCCTCCTGAAATCCGAACCGCTTCCCCGACGGCAATCGGGTACGTCCTCCTCCGGCTCCGTAGGGAAAGGGGAGCCGAAGCACGTAGCTATCGGCATGGGCCCCGGCGTACCGAATGGTGGCCCCGTGTCCGAACACCTCGTGCTGGGTGAGAGTGGCCATGTACGTGAGGGGAGAGTCGATCAGAATAAATCGGGCCAGACGATACGACAGTCCGAACGTCTTCCCGAGGAACGTCTCCTCGTTCGTCCATCGGGGAGGCAAATACCGATTTTCCAGAGCGAAGAGACCTCGATGGACCGTCCCAAGGTTTTCGGCACCTGCGTGGGACGAGAGGCCGGGCTCCCAAAGCAGGTCGTGCGGGGTCTGGGCTTGCAGGGTCCCACTCAGCGCGAGGAGTAGCGCGGAGCTCGCGATTCCGAATCGAACGAAAGACGACGCGAAGGGCAACATCGACTGCAGTGTATTCGTCGACGGGGCCGGAGGAAAGCCCAGAGGGGAAGGGCTTTATTCTTTTCGAAGGACCGCGGCCCCCGGACGCGTAAACGATACGGCCTCGTCGGTGACGGCCGGCGGACGCGGGTCAGTGGCGTAGCCGCCCTGCTCGGTGTGCAGCACCATTGTGCAGTCGGATGGCAGTTCCACCTCGGCCCGTCCCTCTAGATTGACCGCCGTGAAAAAGGGCGGGCGATCGATCCGAAGGGTCGTGTCGGTCGGCGCCTTCACGCTCATGTCGGTTCCGAGTTTGGGGCGGAGCGCCAGCAGGTCGCGGTAGAGAGCGATCACGCTGTCGTGAGGCGGTCGGAGGGGCTCGTCCCAGTCCAGCACGCTGCGCTCGAAGGTGATCGGGTCTTGGGGATCGGGCACCTCGCCCTCAAAACCGGAGAAGTCTTCGAACTCCTCCTTTCGTCCTTCCGTGACCGACGGCCCGAGCTCCTCATTGTGATCCGTGAAGAACTGGAAGGGACTGGAGGCAGCCCACTCCTGGCCCATGAAGAGAAGCGGCAGCTCCTGAGCCACGCATAGCAGTGTGGAGAGGGCGCGGTATACGGGCAGCGGCACGTCGTCCGTGAGGCGGGTGCCAGTGGGGCGGTTGCCCACCTGATCGTGGTTCTGGATAAACACGACGCACTGCGTACGATCGACCGGATCGGGATCGGTGCCGCGCGGCTCGTCGAGATACTCAGAGTATTCGCCCCGGAAGAACCAGCCGTCGCGGAGGGCCGTGGCGATGTCGTCCGCGGTCGACCCCACGTAGTCCTGGTAGTAGCCCTCCCAGTCCCCGGCCGTGAGCACGCGGCACTGGTGGTGCAGATCGTCGCTCCAGACGCCGTCGAGGCCGTAGCCGTCCTCGTCGCGGGAACGGACGAGGCGGTTGAGATTTCTATGGTCCTCGGCGATCAGGTGCCGCTCGAACCCGTCCACGTGCTCGTCGACCGCCGCCGAGAGCGCCGCCAGGAAGTGGGGATCGCTGTCGTCGTGAAGGGCGTGGGTGGCGTCGAGCCGGAGACCATCGACGTGGTACTCCCGGAGCCAGTGCAGCGCGTTGTCGATAAAGAAGCGACGGACGCCCTCGGAGCCCTCGTCGTCGAGATTGATGGCGGACCCCCAGGGGGTTTCGTACTTGTCGGTGAGGAAGGGGGCAAAGGCGTTGGCGTAAGCGCCGTCGGGACCGAGATGATTGTAGATGACGTCCAGGATCACGGCGATGCCGGCCTGGTGGGCCGCGTCCACGAGATGACGGAGCGCGTCGGGGTCGCCGTAAGCGCGGGAGGGGGCAAACCAGGCCGCCGGGTCGTAGCCCCAGTTTCGCTCCCCCGGAAAGTCGTGGACGGGCATGAGCTCGATGGCCGTCACGCCGAGCCCCTTCAGGTAGGGGAGGTGTTCCCGCACTGCGTCGAAGGTCCCGGTGGGCGTGAAGGCGCCCACGTGCAACTCGTAGATAACCAGATCCTCCCGCGCCACGCCCGACCAGTCCTCATCGGTCCACTCGTAGGCGGCGGGATCGACCACCTGAGAC
>CAZTDC010000261.1:0-5043 GCA_964612165.1 uncultured Salinivenus sp. | reverse complement strand
CCATGTCCACGTTCGACGGGCACTCCGTCTTGCAGGCCTTGCACTGGATGCAGAGATCCATCACGTCGGCCATGTCGTCGCCCGTCATGGCGTCGGCAGGGAGGTCGCCGGCCAGGGCGCTGCGGAGCGCGTTGGCGCGTCCCCGAGTCGAGTCTTTTTCCTCGCGCGTGGCCATAAAGCTCGGGCACATGGTGCCCGCGCGCAGCTTCCGGCACGCACCGTTCCCGTTGCACTTCTCGACCGCCCCCGCAAAGTCCCCATCCTCCGAAAAATCGAGCTCTGTCTGGAAGGGACGGGTCTGATAGTCCGGTCCCATCCGCAAATGATCGGTCATCGAAGGGGCGTCGACGATCTTGCCCGGATTAAGGACGTGCTCGGGATCGAAAATGGACTTCGTCTCCCGGCACAGTTCGTACAAATCCTCTCCGAGGATGGCTGGATTGGCCCACCCTCGGACCAGCCCGTCTCCGTGTTCGGACGACACGACGCCCCCGTACTTCTTCACGAGATCGAGCGACTCCTTCGCGATCCTGTTCATCTTCTGCACCTCCTCCTCGTCACGGGTGTTCACGAACGGACGCACGTGGAGACAGCCCGCAGAGGCATGCGCGTAGTACGCGGCTCGGGTGTCGGTGGCGTCGATGAAGGTGGAAAGCTCGTCGATGTAATCGGCCAAATTCTCGACCGGAACCGACGCGTCTTCGATAAAGGCCCACGGCTTATACTCTCCCTCCACGCCCATCAAGAGCCCAAGCCCCTCCTTTCGGATGGACCAAACGTTCTCGATGGCGTCGGGCTCGACGACGCGAACGACCGAGTAGCCGCGGTTCGTGCCCGCAAGTTTGTGGTCGAGCGTGTCAAGCTGAGCGGCGACCTCGTCGACGGAGTCGCCCGAATATTCGGTGATGAGGACGGCTCCGGGCTTGCCCTCAAGAAAGGTCAGGCGCTCGGCGTACCCAGGGGTTTGCAACGTTCGCTCGATCGCGACCCCGTCGAAGAGTTCAACGGCGGTCGGATCAGTTTCCAGAACCGTCGTCACGGCACGGAGCGCATCGTCCCGCGTCTCGAAGTGTGCAATCCCCAGGGCCGTCTGAGCCGGCTTCTTGACGAGGTCACAGGTAATTTCGGTGGCGACGGCAAGCGTGCCTTCACTGCCGCAGAGAAGCTTTGCGAGGTTCCGCTCCTCCTCCAAGAGCGTTTCGAGTCGATACCCGTTGTTGCGGCGCCAGTGGCTCGGCGTGTCCTCTGCGATCGTCTCGCGGCCGCCGTTCGCCAGCATGGCCTCCAGACTTCGGTAGATGCTCCCTTCGAGGCCCTCGTCTCGCATCCGCTCTTGCCATTCCGCACGATCCAGCGGCTCAAAGGTGGTGGGCGAGCCGTCGGCCAGTAGCACCTTGGCCCGACGGACGTGATGGATGAAGTTTCCGTAGGTGATGGAGTGAGTCCCAGTCGAATTGTTGGCCAGCATGCCCCCTAACGTGGCACGGTTGGCACTGGCCGGATCCGGTCCCACCATGAGCCCGTGCTTGGCGGCGGCTCGGTTCAGGTCGTCGAGTGTGACGCCGGGCTGTACACGGGCGGTCTGCGCCGAAGGATCGATCTCCAGGATGTCGTTGAGGTGCACCGTGAAGTCGATAACGAGCGCCGTGTTCACCCCCTGCCCGGCCAGCGACGACCCACCGCCGCGCGGCAAAACGGGAATACCGATCTCGAAGGCCACTTCCAGGGCCGCCTGCACGTCTTCAACCCGCTCGGGCACCAGCACGCCGATGGGCTGCATCGCGTACATGCTGGCGTCCGTCGCGTACAGCGCCCGCGACATGTCGCTGGTCCGAAGGGTTCCGGCAATGCGAGGCTCCAGCCGGGACTCAAGGGCGTCGCGTGAACCGGTGCGTAGAACGGAGGCCATAACAACGTGTCTCAGAAGCACAGGAGAATTGCCAGTATCCAAACGCCCACTCCCCACCCCTGTTTGGCCAAATTGCCGAATTCTACGTTACAGTTCCGGGTTCATTGAGGTGCAGTCGTTGGCTGTCTACACCTCAATCAGCTCCCCCCAGTCCGGCCGGTGAACATCGATCTCAGGGTGCTGCTCCTCGATGGCTTCTTGCATCCAGGCCTGCGCCTCCGGCTCGCCATGGACGAGAAGGACCGTTTCGGGCGCCAGCCGGTCGACAATCTTCAAGAGGTCGCGGCGGTGGCTGTGGCCGGAAAAGCGAAAACGCTCGACGGTGCAGTACAAAGGCTGCGGACCGTGTCCCTCCGCGAGCATGACGGGGGCTCCAGGTCCCTCTTCGGCCGCGTCTTGGAGACGGCGGGCCGGCGTGCCCTCCACGGCATGGCCTACGATGAGCACCGCGTCACGCTCGTTCTCCACAATGCGGCGGGCGAGGACATTCGACAGGGTGGGCTCGAACATCATGCCGCTGCTCACCACCATGATCCCCGGTCCGTCCAGCACCTTTTTTTTCGCGTCGCTGCTATACGGCACACGTTCTTGCTCTACATCGAAGACCTTAAAATCCTCGTCGAGGCGGGGCGTCGTTTTGTTGGTGTCGTCGTAAATTCCTGCAATCGCCCGCATCGACCCCGCAGTGTAGATCGGCACGTCCTGAGGAATGGTGCCCTCATCCTTCAGTCGCTGCAGCATTGCCAGCATCTCCTGGGCCCGCCCCATCACAAAGACCGGGATGAGCGCCGTTCCTCCTCGTTCAATAACCCGACTGAGTGTGTCACGAAACTTCTCCACCTCCTCGGGCCGACTGGTCTGCTCGGATTCTTCGTCGGCCCCGAGCGTGGTTTCAAGGATAAGCACGTCGGCCGTAGACGGGTACTCCCCCCCAGGAATAATGGACTGGGGCTGCATATTCGTGTCGCTGGTGTAGAAAACCCGCCGCTCCTGCGTCTCCCCGTCTGGCCCCTCCTCCTCAAATCGCAATTCGGTGCCGACGGAGCCAAGAATGTGACCGGCCGAATAGAAGCGGCCCGTGACCGAATCGCTGCCCGACATGCCCGTCAGGTCGAAGGCCTCCTCCAACTCGTGGGTGAGGTAGACGTGGTTCAGAAAGTCGAGATCGTCCTCGAAAAAGAGGGGTTCATGGGACGTCTCCCCCTCTTCGTACCGCTTCTTTTGAAGGCGCGCCGAGGCCGGCAGCAAAAACTCCAGAAGCTGCTTCGTGGCGTCGGTCATGTGCGCCATCACGTGGGGAAATTCCTCCACCAGCACCGGCAGGCTGCCCATGTGGTCGTGATGGGCGTGGGTAATCAAAGCATGATCGACGTAGCTCTGAGCCCGATCCCGAACCCAATCGAATCGGGGAAGCGAATCGGGGCCGTCGCGGCGGGGATCGGTGCCAGCATCGAGGACGATACCCGTGCCGCCAATCTCCAGAAAGTGACAGCTTGCGCCAATGTCCGCCGTATCCCCGAGGGCAAGAAATTTCATAAAGTCCGGTACGGACGCACGGTTCAGTGAGAGACGCGTTCTCCCGCTCCGCCCCGCTGACAATTCCAGAGAAGCGGTGGCACGCTCAGTCACACGCCTCCACTGAACCGAATCTCAGTTTCCAGGAAGCGAGCAAACGGGAGCGCCGTGGTGGTTACGCCATCCCCGCCTCGGCCTTGCGTGCCTCCTTATACTCCTCCCAGTCGGCGAGGAAGCGCTCCAGCCCGCGGTCGGTGAGCGGATGATCCAGTAGGTTGAGAAGCGTCTCGAACGGCATGGTGGCCACGTCCGCTCCGGCCAGGGCCGCACGCTTGACGTGGGTAGGATGCCGGATGGAGGCCGCCAGAATTTCCGTGTCGAAGTCGTAATTGTCGTAGATGCTTCGGATCTCCTCAACCAGGGTCATGCCGTCGGAGGAGATGTCGTCGACGCGGCCAATGAAGGGGCTGATGTAGTCTGCGCCAGCCTTCGCCGCAATCAAGGCCTGTGACGGCGAGAAGCAGAGCGTACAGTTGGTTTCAATACCCTCTTCGTCCAGGGCACGCAAGGCTTTGATGCCTTCTTTGATCAGAGGAATTTTGACGACGACATTTTCGTGGATCTGAGCGAGGGTATGGGCCTCCTCCATCATCCCGTCAAAGTCGGTGGCCGTCACCTCGGCGGATACATCCCCGTCCACGATCTCACAAATTTTGAAGACGTGCTCGTGAAAGTCGACGTTACCCTGCTCCTTCACGAGCGAGGGATTCGTGGTCACGCCGTCGAGGATGCCCATATGGTTCGCCTCCTGGATGTCATCCAGGTCGGCCGTGTCGACGAAAAATTTCATGATAGTGCAGTAGGTTGATGACTGTTGTCGATCTGGGATTCAAACCGTAGGAGGGTTACTTCGGTTTACCACTGATCTTCCGTACGAAGTATCGGCGAGGGAGTTTAGCAGCGTCGACCGCCGATCGTGCGTGATGATATTTCCGATGTCAATCCCTACCTTTCCCCTCTCCGTGACCGACCATTCAGTTCGTTGATTCCTTATGCATATCTGTCTTTTTGAAGACAACCAGGTGGCGGACCTCCGCCCCCTGACCGAAACGCGTGCGGCCTACGATCTCCGACTCGGGATGCGCACGCTCCTGGAGACCACCCGTGATGGATTCCTTCCTCCTGACGCAGAGGATGCTCAATCAACCCTGGTGCTACACACCCGCCCCCTCGTCGGTCCTGTCACGGCACAGGCCCACGACGATGCCCTCGTCAACACGCTCCCTGATGGAGACGTCTTGTTCGTCAACGGACGGTTCGTGGCGAATAAAGTCGACGCAACGACGCAAATCCAGGATCGTGTGGGCACGAACTCGGCCCACGTGTTCATGGCCGGGGACACCCTGATCGCAGCCTGGGTGCCTGACGCGGCCAATCAGTTACCAGACGATCTCCTTTCCCGCCCCAGTCTGACCGCTGAGGCGTTCTCTGACCTCCCCGCAACTACCGTCGACGACGCAACCTTGGTGCGCCACCCCTGGGACCTGCTCGACACCCTGCGCCCAGCCCTCAAGCGCGACGTGTCTGCCCGAACGGAGGGCCCGCCCTCCCGCCCTCTT
>CAZTDC010000260.1:0-5049 GCA_964612165.1 uncultured Salinivenus sp. | reverse complement strand
CCGCTCCACTGCGTCCCGGATGTCAGAAGAATCTCGATGTTATCCTGGTAGAGATCCCAGGTGAAGTCCTCTGGGGTATCTTGAATCGTCTGGTCGAGTTGGTCGGTCGGTCCAGTTTCGAATTCCAATTGGGTAGAGTCGTCTTGGTCGTTGGGGCCTGCGGAGTCGCATCCCGAGAAGGTCAGGAAGACGCCCGCGAGGATGCCAAAAGCAGCAAGGCGGAACAAGGGGCGATACTTCATAACGGAAGAAGGAGGGTTGGTCAGGAATTGGAAGAGAGAAGGCACCGTCACAGACACCGGTCCGCGGAGAGGGTGAAACGAGTGCACACGAAAATGGTATTCTTTCGATGAAGCATCGAAAAAATCCGCGAAGCGACTGCCCGTGTCTCGTCGATCATGCGGTCCTTCAGTTCTTACGCACGGGAGATTGTCGGGAATCTGCTCATCCGCAGCGGGGGATCTCTTGTCTTATCTGTTTCTTCACAATTGATCGTCGCTATGTCCGCCTCCCAGGACACAGTAACGGCGCTGCTCGTCGACCTTCGATCGGGAAACGACGACGTAGTGGACGACCTCTTCGATGAGGTATACACCGAGCTGCGACAGCGCGCCCAGGGCCAGCGCCGGCAGTGGCAGGGCGACCTGACGCTCCGGACCACGGCCCTCGCACACGAGGCCTACCTGAAGCTCGTCGATCAGGAGGAGCAGTCCTGGCAGAGCCGCTCGCACTTCTTTGCGGTGGCGTCCCGGGCGATGCGGCACATTCTCGTGGACCGGGCGCGGAAGAAACGGGCGCAGAAGCGGGGCGGGGACGCAGAAATCCTTTCTCTGGACGCACTGCGGGAGGCCTTCGAGCGGGACCAGGCCACCGCCGAGCAGCGCTCCGAAATGCTCGTGGTGCTCGACGCGGCCCTCGACCGGTTCGAGGAGGAGCACCGGCGGGCTGCCCGCGTGGTGGAGTGTCGCTTTTTCGGGGACATGACGATCGAGGAGACGGCCGAGGCGCTCGACATCTCCGGCTCGACGGTGAGCCGCGACTGGGACCTGGCCCAGGCCTGGCTCTACCGGGAGATGACGCGCATCCACGGGGGCGGCGAGGTTCCGTCGGCTGACGATTCCGAATGAGCCTATCTGAATTCCCTCTCTTCTGCCATGGAAGCTGACCGATGGGAGCAAGTTGAGCGTCTATTCGAAGAAGCCCGCGCCGTGCCCCCCGACGAGCGGGCCGCTTTTCTGCGCGCGCACTGCGACGACCGGGCGGTGCGGGCGGAGGTGGACTCCCTGCTCGATGCCCGCGAGGAGGCACCTAGCTTTTTTGAGGCTGCCGCCGAGCAGATCGTCGTCCCGGCACTCGACGAGTTTGAGGGGGCGGGCGTGCCGGACGGGACCGAGCGCGGCACCCTGGACCTCGCGGGGCAGCACGTGGGGCCGTACCGCCTCGTGGAGAAGATTGGGGTGGGGGGCATGAGCGTGGTCTACCGGGCCGAGCGGGCCCGCGGCGACTACGAGCAGACGGTGGCGGTGAAGCTGTTGCAGCGTCGCCTTCAGGCTGAAGCGGTCGAGGAACGGTTTCGGGCCGAGCGGCAAGTGCTGGCAAGCCTCGATCATCCGAACATTGCCCAACTCGTGGACGGGGGCGTTGCGGAGGGGGGGCGCCCGTATTTGGTGATGGAGCACGTGGACGGGGTGCCTCTCACGACCTATGCCGAGGAACGCGACCTCGGGCTGGAGGTCCGGCTGGACCTGCTGGCGCAGGTCTTCGGTGCGGTGCAGGCGGCCCATCGGCAACTGGTGGTGCACCGCGACCTGAAGCCCTCGAACGTGCTGGTGACGGAGACGGGTGCCGGCGATCTTCAGGTCAAGCTGCTGGACTTCGGCATCGCGAAGCTGCTAGGGGAGGCCCTGCCGGTGATCCGTCCGGAGACGCGAACGGGCCGGCACCTGATGACCCCCGCCTACGCGGCGCCGGAGCAGGTGACCGGGGAGGAGATTACGACCGCGACGGACGTGTACCAGCTCGGCGTGCTGGCCTACGAGCTGCTGGCGGGCACCCGCCCGTTCGACGTCGCGGACGAGAGCCTGATGGAGATCGAGCGTTCCCTGCTGGAGGACGAGCCGCGGAAGCCGTCCGGGGAGGCCGAACGATTTGCCGATCGACTGCGGGGGGACCTGGATCGAATCGTGCTGAAGGCCCTGCGGAAGGAGCCGGGGCGGCGCTACCGGTCGGTCGAGGCGCTGGCGGCGGACCTGGAGCGGTACCGAAAGGGAGAGCCTGTGGAGGCCCGGCCGGCGACGCTCGGGTACCGGGCGAAAAAGTTCGTGGCTCGCCATCGGCCGGCGGTGACGGCCGGAATTCTGATTGTCCTGCTCGGCATGGCTTACGCCGGGACGGTGACTGTGCAGGCGAATCGGCTGGCCGAGCAGCGGGACCGGGCCCAGCGGGAGGCGCAGACGGCCGAGGAGGTGTCGGAGATGTTGGTGGGCCTGTTTGAGGCCAGTAGTCCCTACGAGCAGCCAGATACGCTGACGGCCCGAATGCTGTTGCGGCGCGGGGAGGATCGTATTTCCCAGCTGGAGGATCAGCCGGCCGCTCAGGCCCAGTTGCTCGGTGCCATGGGACGGGCCCATCAGGAATTGGGGGACTACGAACGCGCCGACTCGCTTCTTGGACAGGCCCGGGGCCTTCGATCACGCCTCTACGATCCTCCGCACCCTGAGCTGGCAACCAGCCTTGACGATTACGCGGAGGTGCAGCGCATACGAGGCCAGTACGCACGGGCCGACTCGCTCCATACGAAGGCGTTGGCGATGCGGCGCGAAGTGCACAATCCTCCTCACTCGAAAATTGCCGAGAGCCTGCACAATTTGGCCTCCGTCAAGAGAGATAAAGGAGAATTGCCCCTAGCCGATTCCCTTCATAGGGAGGGACTCGCGATGCGGCGAAATGTGTATGAGGAAGGCCATCTTAAGATCTCCAGTTCACTCACTGAACTCGGGTTCGTGCTACGCAAACAGGGCAAGTATGAAGAGGCCGACTCTTTATACCGGAAATCGCTGGCCATCAAGCGGGAGCAGTTGGAGCCACGTCACCCGCAAACCGCCTCGACACTCATGAATCTGGGAGTAGCGTTACGCAAGCAGGGAGCGTACGCGGCGGCCGACTCGGTCTACCGTGAAGCCCTAACCATTCAGCGGGAGCACTTGGAGCCGCGCCACCCGAGCATCGCGACGACACTCAATAACTTAGGGGTTGTGTGGCGTAAACAGGGCAGGTACGCGGCGGCCGACTCGATATATCGGAAAGCGCTAGCGATCCGACGGAAGAAGTTGGGGCCGAAACACCCGGAAACCTCCATAGTGCTCAATAATATTGGAGCTGTTTTGTATTACCAGGATAGGTATGCAGCAGCCGACTCGGTCTACCGTGAAGTCCTCTCTATTCGGCGCGAGCAGCTCGGGCCCCAACATCCGAAAACTGCCACGACGCTCAGTAATTTGGGTGTCGTATCGCGGAAACAAGGTGAGTACGCATTGGCCGATTCGATCTACCGTGAAGCGTTAGCTATTCGACGCGAGAAGCTGGGACGCGGTCATCCCCGCGTCGCCACGACGCTTAATAACTTAGGTTACGCATTTCTGAAGCAGGATGAGTACGCATTGGCCGACTCGATCTACCGTGAAGCGTTAGCCATTCGACGCGAAAATTTGGGACGGCGTCACCCACGTACCGCCAGGATCCTTAACAGTATAGGACACGTGGCGGCCGATCAGGGCAGGTCCGCAGCGGCCGAGTCCGCCTACCGCGAGGCCCTGGCCATCCGGCGGGGAAAGCTGGGGCCGCGACACCCGAACACCATCGCGACGCTATATAATCTGGGGGGTGAACTGCACGAACAGGGCAAATACGCGTCAGCCGATTCGGTCTACCGGCACGTCTTATCGGCTCAAAGAGAGCACTTCGGACCCCGACATTTTCGGGTGGCCAATACTCACCATACCCTGGGACTCTCGCTCCAAAAACAGGGAGAATACGCCGCGGCTGAGCACCACTTTCGGAAGGCGCTCACGATTCGCCGGTCGACGTATCGTGAAGACCATCCCGATGTGCGCGAAGCGCTGGAGGATCTTGCAGAATTATACGAGGTGTGGGGGAAGTCGACCCAGGCCCAATCGTATCGAAACTCCCTTTTGGAGGCAGGAGGACCGTCCTTGGAGCCTTGATACCTATCTTTGAGAACGAATGAAAGCCATTTCTCGCAAAAGCTAAGGACCGTGCTCAGCTGTGAGCGGAAGTTCTCTTCAGAGACTTCTTTCCGTATCGGTGAATCCAGGGCTGAGCTGAGGGACAGCCAACTGAGGGTTGGGAGACCTCGGGATGTTCTAGAAATTAGTCGTCAACCGCAAATCTTGTGTCGGGGGAGGGAGCATTTCGAATGACGGTTGCACATGTTTAAAACCACCCACGTCGCCCCCGGTTTAATACCGTCCCGTTTGGTTTCCCGACGTCATCCTTGTTGTATGCCCGATCTTTTCGACGAACAGGCCGAGCAGGCCCGTGAGGAGCGCGCGCCTCTCGCCGACCGCATCCCGACGGCCGTCGGGACACTCGACGAGTTTGGACCCGTGCCGTACGAGCACAACGGTCCGTCCGGAGTCTCGAAACGTGAAGGAGGTTCACAACTCGACACTCCGTTCTCTCATTGAACGACCCGGTTCACCGCACGTCATTCAGCAGTTCGTGCAATGACTGACCTTTTTGACGCACAAGGCGAACAGGTGCGACAGGAACGCGCCCCGCTCGCCGACCGGATGCGGCCTCGCACGCTCGACGAGTTTGTGGGGCAGGAGCATTTCATTGGCGAGGGCAAGCTCCTCCGTCGCGCCATCGAGGCGGACCGCGTGACGTCCGTTCTTTTCTGCGGCCCGCCCGGCACGGGCAAAACGACCCTTGCCCGCATCATCGCCAACACGACCGAGGCCCACTTTACCTCCCTGAACGCGGTACTTTCGGGCGTCAACGACATCCGCGAGGCCATCCAGAAGGCCA
>CAZTDC010000259.1:0-5058 GCA_964612165.1 uncultured Salinivenus sp. | reverse complement strand
ACCCTCATCCATCCTGTGTCCCCGACCATCTGGGCCCGGTCAAGGTCTCGTTCACACCGGTGGATCTGCTGATCTAGTCGTTCAGAAAGAGGAGAGAGGACGGGCGTGAGGGACTCAGAAATGTGGGCTCTTGGTACGGGAGCGCCGGGCCCCCAATCGGATGTGCCGTGCCAATCCCGGAAAAGCCGAAGCGTAAGCGCAGCTGTACAGGCATCGGGGGGCGGATCGGCATCCGTCATTCGCGCCTCCTGGAAGAGCGTTTCCAAACGCTCGGACTCGCGGAAAGAGACTCCCTCTTCAGTTGTGAGCCAGGGACCGACCATGAGAACGAAGGTATAGAGGGTGAGTGTCCCATCGGGTCGGAGCCGCCCCTGGTCCACGGCGCCCGCGAAGTCGACGAGAGGGGAACAGGAGTGCAATCCCTCCTGCGTGTCTGACGAGACGAGCAACCACGTAAGGAAGAACGCGGTCAGGGCATCAAAATCAGGGTGCTCGTGGGTGATGACTTCAATTTTGGCTTCGTCGGCCAACTGCCGGTGGAGCAAATCCCGGTGTTGGAATACGAGATCCGTCGTGGACGCAGCACCGGTTCCCCCCTGATGGTGATCAAAGATGCCGGACTCCGGCGACCCGTTCCCGACGTCCAGAGCGACGGTTCCGTCTGGAAGCGGAGGCTCAATTCGCTCTCCGTGGGACACGAAAGTAAGGGTCCACGACGGAGCGCTCATGGGTATGGACCGATCGTTTTGGGGGGTCTGCGAATGTGGGGAGTTTACGTCTCAGCCCCGAGCTGGTCGCGGATGCGACGTAGCCAGTCGGCGTCCTCGGCCATTGGGGCCGCGGCATCGAGGGCTTCTTCAATCCTCGCGGCGGGCCCCCCAGAAAGCTTTTCCCAATCGATGGTCGTTTCCAATTCCGCTCCATACTCGTGGAGGCTCTGGCGATCTTCTTGCCGGGCACAGGTAATCAGCAATCCCGCGAGAGCAAAACATTGCGATTTCCACTCGTCCGCCTTCTGAAGCGACTGCTCGTACTGATGACGAGCGGTCTCCATGTCAGAAAGCTCGAGAGCACACGCGCCGAGATGACTGTGCATTTGAACCTGACCCTCCTGGTCGTCGAGTTCACGGGCGAGATCAAGGTCCTCCTGGAAGTATTCTCGGGCCTCCTCGTAATCGGACCCGTGGTAGAACTTTAAGCGCCCGAGGCCCCCGTACGTCATGGCAAGCCCCTTCCGGTCCCCGAGACTCAGGTTTTCGTTAAGGGAGATCCGTTTCTGGAACAGCTCAAAGGCTTCCTGTCGCTCCTCCTCGGTCGAATGCTCATCACTTAACAACTCGGCGAGAGAATTCATGACCCGGCCCCGCAGACGTTGTGCCGCGCGATCCTCTCCAGACAGGTCGTTTAAGAGCGAGAGGGCCGTCCGCAGGTGCTGTTCCCGAGAATCCCGGGTGTCTTCTTTGGGAGGAAGGGCGAGGCTCAAGAAGTGATGTCCGGCGGCCCGATCCTCTGGGCTTTCGCCGCGGTTGTACAGTTCTTCTCCGAGCTCGGCCGTCTTTTCGAAGTAATGCTGATCGTTGGTTGCTCGGGCCGTGTCGTAGCAAACCTGAGCCACTGCTTCGACGAGAGCAAGGGGCGCGTCGGGGGTGCTCTCAAGATACGAATACCCTCGATCGGCGACCTCCCGTTGGTTTGCACCTGTGGTGTGCGCTTCGAGACAGTCGATACGAAGGTGTTCGTTTTGCAACGAGCCCTCTTCCCCGAGGGCTTCAGCACATTCTTGAGCCTTACGGAGGTACGTTCGGGCCTGATCAAAGTTGAACAAGGCGGTCGATGATCGGGCGGCCTGTATGCAGGCTCGTTTGCCCTCGTCGGCGAATGATGTCCCGGCGGCGTAGTAGTGATCGGCAATCTCCCCGTACGGCACCTCGGCTGTGTCTTGATAAATCGTTTCAAGGGCCTGGGCGGCGCGGGCATGGTATTCACGGACGAGTTGGGGCACGGACGAGTCCTTCGGGCCTGCGCCGCTGATGGAAAAGTGCTGGCGCACGCCTTCCAGGAGATAGCTGGATTGGAAGGCAAATTCGTCGTCGACCTCCCGCTCGTCGTGGATAAATCCAGTATCGTTTTCGATCCCGCGGAGCAGTTGCAGGACGTTCAGGCGGGACTCGTTCAGGGAATGCTTGAGCGCGCTGGCCTGGAATGTTTCGCCCAGACACGCCGCGCAGGCCAAGGGGTGCCGGTATTCGGGGAAGGTCTCCAGTTGCTCCTCAAGAACCTCGCGGAGACGGTTGGGGAGCGGGAGGCTCGTCGGGTCTACCGACGGGCCGAATGCAAATCCATTCGCGTTTCGGACGAAATGACCGCGCCGGGCCAGGTGTTTGACCACCTCAAGCAGCCAAAACAATTCCCCCCGCTCGTCCGGACCCGCCGCGACCTGATCGACAATGAGGCGGGCCGTATCTTCGGTCAAGCCGAGCCCGTCAGTCAAAATTTGCAGCCGCTCCTCGGGAGAGGGCGTTCCCGTGAACACGATGTATTCTTCCATCCCCACCCCTTCCAACGTATCCGGTGTTCTGCTGTCGACGAGTATAGCCAGCGGAAGCGGTCCTCCTTCGGGAAAGGCGTCCAAAAGATGGGCGAGGAGCGCCTCCGAGTCTTCGTCGATCCACTGGGCATCGTCGATAAACAGAACTGTGGGGCGCTCTCTCGCCAGTCTGCGAAGCGTATCTCGAATGGAGCGGAAAATCTCATCTCGCGACTGGATGGCCTCCGCGGATGCTTCGGCGGAGGGGAAGAGCATGCTGGCGAAGGGAACGAACGCGTCGAAGAGGCCATCGAGCGCTTCGTTGATACGCTGGTGTTGCGCGGCAAGATCTGGATTATCGAGTACTCCGATCTTAAAGTGCCGCTTCAAGGCCTCCTGAAAGGGCTCGTACGACGACGGCTCGCCTCGCTCCAGAGGCTCCGAGCAGGTGCCTCGCAGGACATATCCTGCTCGTTCCGTTTCCCTAAGCTCAGCGATTAGAGCGCGGGCGGTTGCAGTCTTTCCCGTTCCACTAGCGCCCGTAAGCCCAAGCCATGCTGTATGTCCGTCCTCCAGAGGAGACAATCGACGCTTTGCCTCGTCGAACGTATCGAAGGGCTGATAGGGAGGAGCGTCGGCCCGTTCGGTCAGTGCGTCGGCATCGGTCGGAATGGAATCCGACGATCGCAATGCCAGGTCCGCGCGCTCCGGTTCTGCCCTGACCCCTCTGCCTCCGTGGGCCCAGAGGAGGGAGCCGGTTCCTGCGACAGAGATCCCCGCGAGGAATGCCAAGGAAGGCCAGCCGGCGTGAAGCACGGCCGCCCCTGCCGCGAGAGAGATTCCCACCGGTAGGAGGCCGACAGGGAGTGGGAGTTGGTCCATGTGGTCCACCACGCGGCCCAGTACGTAGGCGGCAGGGAGAAGGGCCAGAATCATCAGCCCCAGGAGAAGCCATCCCATCTGTGGGGCCCATAGGAGGAGCGGCGTAAGGAGGTACGCGGCGACCCCGAGGAGAATGGCTCCAAAGAAGCTTCCGGCCCGGTCCTGCGGATGAATCCGGAACCGAATGGCGAGAAACCATACAAGCGCCGGGAGTAGAGCGAAGAGGAGTCCTCCGACCAGGAGAGGCCACCAGAAGGAAAAGGTTGCGAGTGTTTCGGGGATGGGCTTAATGGTTCGCAACAACGGAATGGAGGCCCAAGGGAGCGTCCGGCCTGCAATGAAGGCTAACGCAGGAGGGACGAGATCCGAGAGGTCAAACGATTCGGTTCCGTCAGGTGTCAGCAGGACGTATCCCAGCAGGGCGAGCAGTAGGAGTCCGATGTTCCCGAAGAGGATAGGAAACTTCTGTCCGCGACGGTCGCGACTGAAGCCTGTTTCTGCAATCACCTGGCTAGGTTCAGAGGCATCCTGTTCGTAGATTTCTCCTCGTACGGTGTAGAAGTGAACGTCGTCAACCTGATCTGTGCGCTCAACAGTCGCGATGAGGAGGCGCGGCACCTGGAAGGCCTCGCACAACTGGCGGACCATCCGTTCCGTAAAGGTGCCGCGACGGAGGCTGTCACGGGCTGGGGGGGAAAGCGCTGTTGCTACCTCGCTGGGACTGCGGGCGTACAGCTGAGGGGAGTCGTTAAATAGGTAGAAGGCCTCGCTTTCCAGGGAGGGGGCAGGGGGAGAGCTGCGGACCACGACGTTGATTTGGGGACGAGATGTCCATTGTTCGAGCACCGCCCCCCGCAGGGCCGAAGATGCGTTCTTCACGGCCCGTACAGCCGGGTCGTCCGCAAGCTCATAAATCCGGTTTGTGGTTGTTGTCCAGAACAATGAGCGAGAGACCAATCGGCTGAGCGGGAAGACCCCATAGAACGTGTCGTGAGCGAGTTCTTCCTGGCGAGAAAGGCTTTGCCGAAGGGACTCAACGCGGCGGCGGATCTGGTGGACGGAGCTGTCGGGAAGTTGAGGCCGCCGCTGAAGTTTGCGTTCAACCTCTGAGAGGTGCGAACGGCTTCTGTTAAAGGCCCGCAGGTTTCCACCTTCTTCGACTCCGACCCAGTAATAAGTCTGTGCATGCTTTAGGGCATCCGAAGAGTCAGGGGGCTCAGAGGAAGGAGCAGTGTAGGGGATGAAGAGTAGAAAAAAAGACAAAAAAACATGAGAAAAAATAAACACGAAAGATTTCTTGTAGTATTTTAAGTGTTATAATAAGAAGAGTAATAATGCACTAAAAAGCTCGTTTGGAATTAAAACTGGTCGTGGATCGTCCAGATGGGCTCACTTATTACGAATGTGGGCGAGTCGCTCGAATCCCCATCACAACTCTTTTCGTGGTCATCGAGGTAGGCCTGCAGCGGTTCAATGGCGTTGGAAAACGGACGGGAGGCGGTTCAACGAAGACGATCGAGCAGCTTGCCGGGCGTCGGCTGGACGAGACCCGAGGAAAAATATGAGGTGAGTCGGGGCGGCACCTCCTCGAGGCGGGTCGCATCCGCGAGAAACGTACACACGAGGACGGTCAGCGCACGCTGAAGCCC
>CAZTDC010000258.1:0-5078 GCA_964612165.1 uncultured Salinivenus sp. | reverse complement strand
GCGAGCTGCTCGACGCCGCCCACGCCCGCGACATGCGCGTCGTGCTCGACGGCGTCTTCAACCACGCGAGCCGCGGCTTCTGGCCGTTCCACCACGTCCTCGAAAATGGCGAGGACTCCCCATACATCGACTGGTTCAACATCCACGACTGGCCCCCTCGTCCCTACGCCCCGGACGAGTCGCACAACTACGATGCCTGGATGGACATCCCCGCACTGCCGGAGTTCAACACCGAGCACAAGGAGGTTCGGGAGTACATTTTCGACGTAGCCCGGCACTGGATCGACTTCGGCGTCGACGGATGGCGCCTCGACGTGCCCGCCGAGATCGACGACCCCGACTTCTGGCGCGAATTTCGGACGGTCGTCAAAGCGGCAAATCCGGAGTCCTACATCGTGGGGGAGATCTGGGACGAGGCGCCGTCGTGGGTGGAGGGCGATCAGTTCGACGCGCTGATGAATTATCCGCTGCTGGATCCCATTCTCAGCTTCTTCGGCGCCGGCTCGCTCCGCGACTACACGAAGGCCCACCTCACCTTTGAGCCGATCGACGCCGACACCTTTGCCGACGCGGTCGAGGACGTGCTGTCGCTCTACGACTGGGAGGTGACCTGTGCCCAGCTCAACCTGCTCGACAGCCACGACATGGCGCGGGCCCAGTGGATCATGGGCGACAATGATGCAGCCCTCCGCCAGGCCGTGCTCTTTCTGATGACCATGCCCGGGGCGCCCTGCATCTACTACGGCGACGAGGTAGGCCTCTCGGCCAAGGGAGACCCCTACTGCCGCGAGGCGTTCCCGCAGGACGAGAGCGACTGGGACACCGATCTGCTGTCGTTCTACCGGGACGCGACGACGCTGCGCCACCGGCACGAGGTGCTGCGCACCGGACGAGTCGAGTGGCTGCACGCCGAGGACCGGGCCGTGGCGTTCCGGCGAGAGGGGGAGGGACGGGAGGCAGTGGTCGTCTTCAATGCCGGCTCGGACGAGGCCGCAATCGACCTTGCGCCCAGCATGCTTCGGTCGTCGGCCCTGCACCCCGTCTGGCCCCTCGACGCCGACGCGGACGGACTGCACCTCAACGGCGCCCCCCAACCAGTCACCGTGCCCTCGCACGCGGCTCGCGTCTGGGTCAATGAGACGTAGCCCGTTCCGCAAACCGTCCCGGTTGCTCTCGGAACGTTACCGGGTCCCTCGCGGCGCGACCTCGACCGGGGTCGGGCGGGCGGAAGTGGGCGCGTCGCCGACACGCGGGGCACGACGGCTCAGGTGCGTGTCGTGAAAGCCGCTCGGCTGCTTCAACCCATAGCCCAGCGCCCGGTCCATGCCGATGTGGGCAATCCAGATCAGAGCCACGGCCCCGACGACGGCGCTGCTCAGCCCCGCCCCGATCGCGCCGAGCGCGAGCGGAAGCGCGTAGGTGTGCCCCACGTTGTAGACGAGGGCGCCCACCCGCGGCCCGGCCCCGTATCCGGCCATAAACACGTCGGGGACGAGCAAAAGTGCAAAGAACAGCCACCAGGACGTGCCAAGAAGGGCGTACCCGAACGCGGCAGCGAGAAGGACGACGGCACCTTCGAGACGGAGGAAGAGAAGCGGGGACATAGACAGACGGGCAGAGATCAGAGGAAAAAATTAGAACGGCGTTCGACGCTCTTCTGCTCTCACCAGTTCCTCTGGATCGTGAAGGACTGGGAGATTTTTCTGATGTCCAATCCTCGCCCCGATCGGGTTGTCGTTGGTCCCCGAAGGCGAGCCCGCTCAACGAACCGCCCCGGGTTGACAGGGTCGACACCGTGGTAACGGAGAGCCGTCACTCGGACGGTGACCGCCCCGGTAGCAGCGGCTGCGGCGGGCCCACAATGGCCTCGACCACCTCGTTCGCCACCTTGGGGCGCACCTGCTGAATCTGTTTGCTGGTGTCGTCGGGGTAGACGCGGTTGGTAAGCAGGATCACGAAGAGGTCCTGCGTCGGATCAATCCACAGGGACGTGCCGGTGTAGCCGGTGTGGCCGAAGCTGGAATTGCTAAAGTGATCGCCGGCCGACGAGTAGCCCTCCGGGCTCTTCGTGTCCCACCCGAGTGCCCGCGTACTCCCCGGCACGTCGACCTGTGCGATAAACGTCTCAATGGTCTCCGGCTCCAAGAACTGCTGCCCGTAGATCCGGCCCTCGTGCGTGAGCATGTACGCAAAGCGGGCCAGGTCGCGCACCGTCGAGAAGAGGCCGGCGTTGCCCGCGACCCCGCCCATCGCCCGCGCCATCGGGTCGTGCACGCTCCCTCGATACTCGGTGTCCGCCGTATCGGTCGTAGGCGTTACCCACTCGGCCGTCCGCTCGAGCGAGTAAAACCGGGTCTGCTTCATGCCGAGCGGATCGAAGATCTCTTTCTTGCAAAACGCGTCGAACGACCGGTCGGTGACCGTCTCGACGAGGTGCATGAGCGTCAGAAAGTTGAGGCCGCTGTACGTCGACTCCGTGCCGGGCGTGTAGGTCAACGGCTGTGCCATGACGGTGTCGAGGACCGCCTGTCGGCTCGGGCCGCGCTCGTCGGGCCCCAGGTACGGCTTCAGGCCGGACGAGTGTGCGAGCAGCTGGCGAATGGTGACAGCCTCTTTGCCGTTCTGGGCAAACTCGGGCAGATGGGTGGCCACCGGATCGTCGAGATCGACGCTGTCCCGTTCCACCAGGAGCATGACGGCGGTCGTCGTGGCGACCACCTTGGTGAGCGAGGCCAGGTCGTACTGCGAGCTCGTCTGGACCGGCTTTTTCTGGTCGTAGGTGTAGTAGCCGTGGCCGTCGAGCTTCGTGATGACGTCGCCGCGCCCCACGGCGACCGCTGCGCCGGGGAACGCCCGATCGCTCATCGCCTCTTGAAGCACCGAGTCGACGTCGGCCAACTGCTGACCATCCATGCCCACCGACTCCGGATCCCCCACGCGGGGCGCGACGGACGGAAGCGAAATGCCCGTTCCCGCCTCTGCCAGCCCCGGCAGGGTCACGGGCAGCTTGCCCGGCGTTCCGGCGGCACCGGTGAGAGCCTGAGCAGCGGCTTTCTGCGAGGCATCACTGGAGCTGAAGGCAGCAAGCACGGCCTCGGGCTGCGGCTCGAGTGTGCTCGGGGCGTAGGGGTTTCCAAAGGCCGTAAGCACGACGGGCGGCCCGTCCGCAATCAGGGTGTCGAGAAACCGCTCGTGCTTGTCGTTGAAACCGATGGAGCCGCTCCAGGCCCGCACCCGAAGGAAGGACGGCACGACGACGAGGTCGTAGTCTCCGGCCGTCTCGAGGTGGTCGTCGACATCCGAAGAATCGGAGCGGGGATCAAGCCGGCGGACGTCAAGCTGTTCGATGCCGGGATGATTGCTCAACTGGTGCACGAAGGGCCGGCCCACGCTCGGCGATTCGCTATCGCTCAGCTTGACGACAAGCGTCTTGTGCGTATCCGGGGGCGTGAGGGGCAAGAGGTCGTTCCGATTGGAGAGGAGCGTGAGGGATTTGCGCGCTACGGTTTCGGAGAGCACCTTGTGGGACCGCCGCTGCACCCGCTCCCGCGTCGTGTCGAGGGGCACGATCCGGTCCTCGTGCAGACCAAGTGTCTGCTTCAGGTGTAGGAGGCGCCGCACCGAGTCGTTGATCTCTGAGGTGTCGATGCGGCCGGTGTCCACCGCCGTTTGGACGGCGCTGTAGGCCACCCACGGATCCGTCGACATCAAGATGAGGTCGGCCCCCGATTCGAGGACGCGGACAGCCGTCTCCCCCACGCCAAACTCTTTCCGCACGGCTTCCATGTTGAGGGCGTCGGTCACGATGAGATCGTCGAAGCCGAGGTCTTTGCGGAGCAGGTCCGTGGTGACGGCCGAGGAGAGAGACGCCGGCACAGTGCTGTCGGCCGTCAACTCCGGCAGGGCGAGGTGGCCGGTCATCACGCTCGCGACGCCTGCGTCCATTACCTGCCGGAAGGGCACGAGCTCCAGCGAATCGAGCCGAGCGCGGTCGAAGCGGAGCACCGGCAGGGCCATGTGCGAATCGACGTCCGTGTCGCCGTGGCCGGGAAAGTGTTTTACGGTGGCGAAGGCATTACCCCGCTGCGCGCCCTGCGTGAAGGCCGTCGCCATGGTGCCGACGAGGCCCGGCTCTTCGCCGAACGACCGCACGTTGATGATGGGATTCTTCGGGTTGTTGTTGACGTCGGCCACCGGCGCGTAGATCTGGTGCACGCCGAGCGCGCGGGCCTCCCGAGCCGTGGCGTACCCCACGCGGTAGGCGAGAGACGCGTCGCGCGTGGCGCCCAACGCCATCGCGGGCGGGAAGGTGGTGGCCTCGTCAATGCGCATGCCCACACCCCATTCGGTGTCCTGCGACACGAGAAGCGGGCGCTGGGCCCGGCGCTGCAAGTCGTTGGCCATCGTGACCTGCGTCATCGGCGTGCCCGGCCCGAACATCATACCGCCCGCGCCAAACTCCTCGACAAGCTGAGCCGTCTCCCGATACGACGGCGCATTTGCGTTCTGAAAGACCCCGTCCAGGCGGATGATGAAGAGCTGCGCGATCTTTTCGTCCATCGTCATCGTGCGGAGCTGCCGCTCGGCCCAGTTCGCCGCGTCCCCGGTCGGGTCGGCCGGCGCGGCTTCGGTTTGTCCCCGGTCTGTGTCTTCAGTCGTGTCCGCCGGTGCCGTGACCGTCGCCTTCTCGGGGGACGCCTCGTCCGACGTGGAGGCGGAGGTCGGCTCACTGCCGGTGCACCCGAGCGCGAGGAGGACGACGAGGAGGAGAGAAACGCCCTGAAAAGAAACAGAGCGGTTGAACAGGACGGACATAGACAATTTCGTTCGGTGAAAGCGCAACAGAATACAGCTCGATACGACCCGTGATGCGTGAATCGTGATGCGTGAGGGCACAGGCAGACTGTCCCTCACGCTTCACGCGTCACGCCTCATAACAATGGACAAGACGCTCCCAGCAGGGGAATCGCCAACTCATTCTTCCGTCGCCTCAACAGCCCCGAAGAGCGACACCTCCTCCCTTTGCAGGTCGCGCCAAAGGTAGACGGCAGCGAGTGCAGAAACGGTTACGCAGGCGA
>CAZTDC010000257.1:0-5079 GCA_964612165.1 uncultured Salinivenus sp. | reverse complement strand
CCGCCGTGTTTTCCCACTCCAGCCGGAGCGACTCGCGAGTCCGCGTCGTGTCGAGTCGGGGCAGCGACGCCTGGTAAAGATACGTCTCGGCAAAACCGTCGAGCGACCGATCCGCGACCGATTCGGCAACGGAGAGAAAGTCGTCCGTGCCCACGTGCCGACAGGCCTGGCCGTCCGCGGAGCCCGGGGAAAGGAAGCGACGGAGCACTGTCTGGAGGGAATCGGCGCCGATCATCGAGCGAAGAGTGTGAAGCACAAGGGCGCCCTTGTAATAGACGTCGCGGTCATACATCTCTTGCGCCGTCGCGGGTGAGGTGCGGGCGATCGGCCGTTGGTTGGCAATCTGGCGACGCGCATGACCGATGGTCTCGTGGTAGGCATCTTCCCCCTCCAACGACTCCGCGTAGAGGGCCTCCAGGTAGGTGGCCGTGCCCTCATGGAGCCAGAAGTCCTTCCAGTCCTGCACCGTAAGGCAGTTGCCGTACCACTCGTGCGCCAGCTCGTGGAAGTGGAGCGCGTCAAAGGCGGCGTCGTACCCCAGGCCGCCGGTCTGAAAGTCATGCCCGTACGCAATGAGCGTCTGGTGCTCCATGCCCAGAAAGGGCGTCTGGGCAAGTCCGTACTTGTCGGCCCGGAAGGGATAGGGCCCCAGGGTCTCCTCCAGGAAGCGAACGTGGTCCAGAAAGTGGGGAAGCCGGGACCGGGCCGCCACTGTATCCGAGGGGAGTGCGTAAAACGACACCGGCACTTCCGTCCCATTCGTGCTGCGGTACGTGGAGTCGATGCGCACGTAGGGCGCCACGTTCAGGGACACGCCGTAGGTGTTGATCGAGGTCGACGTGTGCCAGTGATACGTCTGGGTGCTGTCGGAGGCCCGCTCGGTCTCGCGCAATTGACCGTTCGAGGCAGCCACGAGGGTGTCGGGCACGGTTATGGCCACGTCCATCGAGTCGGGCTCGTCGGACGGATGATCTTTGACGGGCCACCACAGGTCGGCCCCAGCCGTCTGGCAGGAGGTCGCGATCCAGGGCGCCCCGCTCGGGGTCTCCGCCCAGGTAAAACCTCCGTCCCACGGCGGATTCGGGGCTACGCGAGGTGCCCCCTCGTACGCCACCGTTAGCTCGACGCGATCGCCGGCCGCCTTTTCCTCCGGCAGTGAAATCCAGACTTCACTGCCCCCGTCCTTCCGCTCCAGGGAGAGGGATTGCGAAGACGAATCGCTCGGCCAGACCCGAGTCACCGAAAGCCGGTGGTCGAGGTTGAGCACGAACTCATCAATCGGATCGGTCACGTCGGCCCGAACGGTCAGCGTCCCCTCAATCGTTTGCTGGGACGGGTGCACCGAGACGGACAAGTCATAGAACGTCACGTCGTACGCAGCTTGCTCCGGCGACAACGCCCCGCCGGAATCCTGGGCGGGGACCTCTTGGCAGCCAACGGCAACCACACCCCAGAGGAGAAGGAAGAGGAGTGAAAAGCGAGCGGGGACCATAAGGGGTAAAACACCAGTGGAGGAGAGAACCAAGCCTCCCCTTGTATCTACCTCCAAGAGACAAGTTGAAGAGATTCCCGCGAACTGGCAGGCCTATTTCCCACCATTCAGAGACGGTTTGGCCCCCAGGGGTTGATCAGCGACAGCCGGGTCCTTCTCCTTCATCCCGTATGTTCAGCGGGTGAATGCGCTCACTTGTTATCCCCAAACACAAGATCTGCGTAGCCCCACGCACTCCCGAGCAGAAACCCATAAATACCCCCGATGGCTCCGCAAAGAAAGAGGTCGATCAGGAAGATGTCGCTGGCGTAAATCGCACTCGGCTCATAAAGGAAGAAAAGCATGCCGAGCACGCCGCAGATCGGCACGGTGACTGAGGTTCGATTCCGCACGACATCGTAGTCGGCCGAGAGCCCGTGGACCTGATCGAGGATGACTTGACTTACATGGAGATCCTTTCCCTGGTTGGCCCGCCAGGCCTTTCGGTAAGACCGTCGCCGCCCGGTGCTCTCCTCCATGGACTCAGCAACCGCCCCCTCATCGTCGGCTGCGTCGTAAGCCGCGCGCGCCTCCGGATCGCTCAATACCTCGAACGCCTTGCGAACCTGCACGAACTCCTCCTTCGCTGCCGCTTCCTCCCCGTCGTCGGCCCGATCGGGATGGCACTCCAACGCCCGCTCCCGAAAGGCCTCTTTGATCTCCTCCTGGGTCGCATCTTCCGAGACCCCCAAAACGGCGTAGCAGTCTACCATGACGCGTCAGGCTCAAGGCGTGCAACCGAACAGGTGTCGTTAGCCAAAGATTCAAGCTCATTCAATTTCCGAAGGCCCGATCTGTTGCAGGCGTCCACTTTCATAGCCGGAATCTCACATCCACATGCGTGGAGAAATCCTATCCCGGGGCGCGGCCCGGGTGCTCGCCCACTTCGATTGATTCCAGAAGGTGAAGCACGATGCGGGCGGAAGACTGAGCGGCCTCCTCAAGAAACTTCTGGAAGTCCACGTCCGAGGAGCCGTCCGCACGGTCGGAGATGGCGCGCACCAGGAGAAACGGGACGTCGTTGAGCGTGCAAACCTGCCCGACCGCCGCCCCCTCCATCTCCACACAATCCCCGTTCAGCTCGTCACGAATCTCATTCCGGCGGACCTCGTCCTGGAGGAAGGTGTCCCCCGTACAGACGCGCCCGAGGTGAAGAGTGTGATCGGCTAGGTTCACATCCCGAGCCCGCTCGACGAGCGGCGGGGCCGCTTTGAAGAAGCGCAGGTCGGAAAACGGAATCTGGCCGGGCGGGAGCCCAAGGAACTCCACCCGCATGTCGTGCTGCACACAGTCCTCAGCGATCACGACATCGCCGATGGCGAGATCGTCGTGGAGGGCGCCCGCCGATCCTGTGCAGATCACAGCGTCGACGTTGAAGGTGTCTATCAACATCTGCGTGCACATCGCCGCATTCACCTTTCCCACGCCGGCCTTCACCAAAACGAGGTCGTGGCCGTGGTACTCTGCCTCGTGGAACGTGAGACCGGCCTGCTCGCGGGACTCGACAATGGTACAGGTGTCCAGATACAGCTCAATCTCCTCCGCCATCGCCGACATGATCGCAATGGGCATGCCGCCACAGGTCGAGTGACTATTCAACCAACGGGGATTCTGAGCCGGTTGCGGTTAGGAAAACCCGTGTGCTGCGGTACTCGCAATTCCAAAGTCGGCAGGCCCCTCCCACGGCATCACGGCTCACGAAGCACTTACCGCACTACGGAGCCATTCTCGGCGTCCGTCGTCACCGGCGCAAAGGTCCCATCCGGCTCTTCTGCCATCAAGACCATGCCCTCGCTTTGAAGCCCAAACATCTCCTTCGGCGCCATATTGGCCACCACCACGACCTGCGTGCCCTCAATCTCCGAGGGCTCCATCTGCTCGGCCACCCCGGCCAGAATCTGCCGCTCCTCAAAACCGAGGTCCACCTCCAACCGGAGGAGCTTGTCGGCGTCGGGCACCGGCTCCGCCGTGGTTACCGTGCCCACCCGGAGATCCATCTCCATGAAGTCGTCGAAGGAAATGTTGTCTTTGAGCTCGTCGTAGTCCATGTCGGTGTCGGTTGAGTCAGAATCTTGTTCGGCGGCCCGCTCGCGGAGCTTCTCGATCTGGGCCTCAATAACGTCGTCGTCAAGTTTCTCAAAGAGAATATCCGGTTCGCCCAATGTGTGCCCGGCATCCAGGAGGGGCTCGGCGGCCTCGTCCCAGCCAATGGCGTCGACCGGATCGTCGCCGGGCGTGCTGGTGCGCACGTTGGACAGCCGCAGCATGTGCCGTAGTCGCTGGGCGGCGTCGGGGAGCACCGGTTCAATCAAAACAGAAAGCGCAGCACAGACCTGCAGGCTGACGTGGATGGTGTTGGCGCACGCCTGTGGGTCGGTGTCGTGGGTGTGCCAGGGCTCGGTGTCGTTGAAGTACTTGTTGCCGGCCCGAGCCAGGTCCATCGTTTCGGAAACCGCCTCCCGCATCCGATACGCCTCGTAGGCCTCTCCCACCGTGTCGGGCGTTTCCGCGATGGCGTTGAGCGCCGCCTGATCGGTCTCCGACGGATCCCGCAGCGGCGGCACCTCCCCGTCGAAGTAGCGATGGGCAAACGTGAGAGTGCGATTGACAAAGTTGCCGAGCACGTCGGCGAGCTCGCCGTTCACCCGGCGCTGGAAGGCCTCCCAGCTAAAGTCGGCGTCCTTCGTTTCCGGGAGCGTGGTGGCCAGGGCGTAGCGAAGAAGGTCCGGCCCCCGCTCGTCCCCGAAGTCGTCGAGGTACTCGTGGAGCCAGACCGCCCATCCCCGACTGGTGGAGAGCTTCTGACCCTCCAGATTGAGAAACTCGTTCGCCGGGACGTTGTCGGGGAGAATGAAGTCCCCATGCTCCATGAGCATGCCCGGGAAGGTGAGACAGTGGAAAACGATGTTGTCCTTGCCGATGAAGTGAACGAGCTCCGTGTCCTCGTCCTGCCAGTACGCCTTCCACTTAGTTGGGGCGTTCTGTTCGAGCGCCCACTCTTTCGTGGCGGAGATGTATCCGATGGGCGCGTCAAACCAGACGTAGATGACCTTCCCCTCGGCGTCGAGGCCGTGACGCTCGGCCACATCCTCAGGGACCGGCACGCCCCACGGTACGTCGCGAGTGATGGCCCGGTCCTTCAGCCCGTCGTCGAACCAGCTTTGGATCTGCCCGAGGACGCTGTTCTTCCACTCCGGATGGGTATCGACCCACTCCTCCAGCTTCGGCTGCATCTCCTCCAGCGGAAGGTACCAGTGCGTGGTCTCCTTCAGCTCCGGCGTCGCGTCGGTCAGCGTGCTGCGCGGGTCCTCCAACTCCGTCGGGCTCAGCGTCGACCCGCACTTCTCGCACTGGTCTCCATAGGCCTCGTCGAACCCGCAAACCGGACACGTCCCAATCACAAACCGATCGGCCAAGAACATCTCCGCCTCCGGGTCATAGAGCTGCTCTTCCGTTTTCAGGTTGAAGACATCTTTCTCGTCGAGAACACGGAAGAAATCCTGCGCCGTCTCCTCATGCAGGTCGCTGGTGGTGCGACCGTAGTAGTC
>CAZTDC010000256.1:0-5080 GCA_964612165.1 uncultured Salinivenus sp. | reverse complement strand
CGGCGCTCTTCGTGATTCCGGTGGCCCTGCTGTTCTTCGAGTACGCCACGCTGGCAGGAGCCGTCGCGGTGTGTGCGGCTGCCACCGTCTTCCTCAAGAAGAACTGGTACGACACGCTCGATGACGACGAGAGCTCCGACGCGGCGCGGGCCCGGGCGAAACGTCGGGCTGAAGAGGCGGACATCGGAGCGGAGGCCGGAGCCGTGCAGACCGAAGTACCTTAGTTCTCACACTCCATCCTCCATGACTGAACTACACACAAACACAGACCCGGATCGGGAGGCCTTCGACCGGCGCCTCGACGCCCTCCGGGAGCGGTACGAGAAGCTTGTTCAGCGCCCGAATGAGCCGGTGTCGCGGCACGACGGCATCGTGCAGCGCTACGAGCACCCAGTGCTGACGGCGGACCACGCGCCCCTGATCTGGCGCTACGACCTGAATCCGGAGACGAATCCGTACCTGATGGAGCGGCTGGGCGTAAACGCGGTGTTCAACGCCGGGGCGATCAAGGTGGACGGACGCTACCTGCTGGTGGCCCGCGTGGAGGGGCACGACCGCAAGTCGTTCTTTGCCGTGGCCGAGAGCCCGACGGGCGTCGACCGGTTTCGGTTCTGGGACTATCCGGTCGTGATGCCAGAGACCGACCGGCCTGATACGAACGTGTACGACATGCGTCTCACCCGGCACGAAGACGGCTGGATCTACGGCGTCTTCTGTACGGAGCGGCCCCACCCCGACGCCGGTCCCAACGAGACGACGGCCGCGGAGGCACAGTGCGGGATTGCCCGCACCCGGGACCTAGAAAACTGGGAGCGGTTGCCGGACCTGAAGACGCCCTCGCCCCAGCAGCGCAATGCGGTGCTCCATCCCGAGTTCGTGGAGGGTCGGTACGCCTTTTACACCCGACCGCAGGATGGATTCGTAAGTGCCGGATCGGGGGGTGGCATTGGGTGGGGTCTGGTCGACGACATCGAAGAACCGGTAATCGAGGAAGAGACAATTGTCGACCCCCGAGAATACCACACCATCAAGGAGAAGAAGAACGGCCTGGGCCCGCCGCCCATCGAGACGGAGGACGGATGGCTGCACCTTGCCCACGGCGTGCGCGACACGGCGGCTGGGCTCCGCTACGTGCTCTACCTCTTCGTGACCAATCCGGACGACCCGACGGAGGTGATCCACCGGCCCGGGGGATACCTGATCGCGCCGAAGGGGAATGAGCGCGTCGGCGACGTGTCGAACGTGCTTTTCAACAACGGCTGGATTGTGGACGACGACGGCGCGGTCTACATCTATTACGCCTCGTGCGATACGCGCATGCACGTGTCCACCTCGACGGTCGACCGCCTGCTGGACTATGCTAAGAGCACGCCGCCGGACGCGGGGCGCTCGGCGGCTTGCGTGCAGCAGCGCATCGATCTCATCGACCGCAATCTCGACCATCTCGATCGATAGAGACCGGTGCTCCCCGACAATCGATAATGAACCGAGGAGTCGGGAGACGTCAATGTCGTTTGCTTAGAGGTCATTTCCGCTTATGGGTCGTTCCGATTCCCTTACCATGCTCCGCGAGGAGCTTGCCCAGGAGGCGACCGAGCACCTGCTGCCTTACTGGATTAACCGAACCGTTGACGAACAGCACGGGGGATTTGTAGGCCGCATTGATGCCACCAATCAGGTTGTCGAAGAGGCCCCGAAGGCCGCTGTGCTCAATGCGCGCATTCTGTGGACCTTTGCTGCTGCCGCACGGGTGCTCGATCACCAGCGGTGCCGTGCGCTTGCCGACCGTGCCTATCAGTACCTCATCGAGTACTTCTGGGACGAAGCGCACGCGGGAATCTACTGGATGGTCGATCACACTGGGGCTCCCCTCAAGGATAGAAAACACATTTACGCCCAGGCCTTCACGCTTTACGCCTTTGCCGAGTATCATCGAACCACAGGTCGCTCCGAGCCCCTCGATCGGGCTATCCGGCTCTACCAGTTGCTGGAAACGAAGACCCGCGACGCCGAGCACGGCGGGTACTACGAAGCCTTTAGCGAGGACTGGAAGCCGCTCGACAGCGTGCGCCTCAGCGACGAGGATCCCGACGAAAAAAAGAGCATGAACACACACCTCCACGTACTGGAGGCCTACACCAATTTTTATCGCGTGTGGGATGATTCGGACCTCGCGATGCGGCTGCGGGGCCTTCTCAGGCATTTTCTGGACACCATCGTCGACAGTAGCACCTCCCATCTCATTCCCTTTTTCAACGAAACGTGGGAGCGTCGTTCAACGCGGATTTCGTTTGGTCATGACATTGAGGCGAGCTGGCTGCTTGTCGAAGCAGCAGAGGTGCTGGACCACAACGGCCTCAAAGAGAAAACGGCGGAGAAAGCCGTTCGAATGGCAGACGCCACTCTTCAGGAGGGAGTGGACCACGACCATGGGATCGTCTTCGAAGCCGAGCCGGACCGCATTACGAATCCGGATCGGCACTGGTGGCCCCAGGCCGAGGCCGTGGTCGGCTTCCTCAATGCCTATCAGATCTCGGGCGACGAAGACTTCCGTGAAGCGGCCCAGAACTCCTGGGCCTTCATTCGGCAGTATCTCGTCGACCGACAGCATGGAGAGTGGAAATGGCGCGTCTCCCCGGTGGGCAAGCCCTATGAGGAGGACGACAAAGTGGGACCGTGGAAAGGTCCCTATCATGGAGTACGGGCTTGCCTAGAGGGCGTCCGGCGGATCGGCGAGCTGGCGGGCGACGATCGTCCCTGGCCAGCGGGGGTAGAGAGGGGGCCCGGCGGTGGACGATGATCGTGAATTCGAATTGTCATGAGATTCCCGATGGTACGCACTTCGCTGCACATCCGGCATCTTCGATGTCTGCTCGTTGGACTGGCAGTGCTGCTCGGGAGCGTTGGGGCCCTCGGCGCGCAGCCCAGCGATCGAGTGCCCGAGGACGACCGCATTCCCTTCCAGGACGGATCGATGTTCTTAAGCGGGATGAACGTGGCATGGGTCAGTTTTGCCAGGGACATTGGCCCGGACTCAGATACGCCCGACCTTGAAACCTTCCGCACCATTTTTCGAGAGTTGGGGAACAGTGGGGGCAACTCCATGCGCCTGTGGCTCCACACGAACGGCTGGAAGACGCCGGAGTGGGGGGCGGACTCCACGGTCGTCGGGCCTGGGGAAAATGCGATCGAAGACCTGGAGGCCATTCTGGACGCGGCCGAAGAGCACGAGGTGGGGCTCGTGCTGTGCCTCTGGTCCTTCGACATGCTGCGGAAGTCCTTCGGGGATGAGGACAATATCGGCCTCAATCTCGACCGAAACGAGGCTTTGCTCCGAGACTCCTCGCACACGCAGACCTACGTGGATAATGCCCTCGTCCCGATGGTCGAGGCCGTGGGCGACCATCCGGCGGTGATCGCGTGGGAGATCTTCAACGAGCCGGAAGGGATGGCCGAGGAGTTCGGGTGGGACTTTAACCGGCAGGTCCCCATGAGTGACATCCAGCGCTTCGTGAACCAGACGGCCGCCGGCATCCGGCGGGCCGATCCAGACGCGCTGGTGACGAACGGAGCGTGGTCGTTCGTGTCCACGACCGACCAGCCGCGAAAGGCTCGGCCCAAGCGCCCGGCCGCAGACGAGTTGTCCGCCGAGCGCGTCGAGCACATCCGGAGGGCCCTATCGGACCGCTACCGACACCCGTTCACGCGCGAGGAAGCGAGGGAGGCGTATGCCCGGCTAGCGAAGATACCGGACCATTTCAACTACTACCGGGACGACCGGCTCATAGAGCAGGGCGGGGACCCGATGGGTGTACTCGACTTCTACAGCGTGCACTATTACGACTGGGCCGGAACGGGACGTTCTCCCTTCCACGTGGACGCGGACTACTGGGAAATGGGGAAGCCGATTTCCGTGATGGAGTTTCACATGGGTGACAAGTCGGGGGTGTCGTTCGACGAGCTCTACTTCGAGCTGCTGTACCGGGGGTACGCTGGGGCCAACGGGTGGTCCTGGGGGGACGTGGACGATCAGACCTGGGATGCCACCCTCGACCACATGGCACGGCTGCGAGACACGTGGGCTGGGGCTGTGCTGCCGGACTCGGCGGAGTCGGGGTCAATAGAGCGGCCCGATACGCCAATTACGCCGGAGGGCTTTGACCTCCGTCCCCCGTCGCCGAATCCTGTGACGGACCGAACCACCATCGTTTACGACCTCAGTCGTAAGGTGTCAGTTAGGCTGGAGGTCTTCGATGCGATTGGGCGAAAGGTGACGACCCTCGTCGACGAACGGCAGGACGTGGACCGATACCGGGTGCAGTTCGACGCGAGCACGCTCAGTAGCGGCATCTACTTCTACCGACTCCGGGCGGGGGATTTCGTGAAAACCCGGCGGCTCGCCGTGGTGAAGTAGGCACCCCGCGCTCCTCATTTCGGAGGAACATCGGGAACTCGTCCGCCGGGCCAGTTCAAACCGGAGACTCGGAGGAGCGATGAATGGGCCCAGAAGCACCTTCATGCACTCTATTTCGATCTGACGGATATGACATGAACCATTCTGTTTTCAATTGGCCCATTTTCCTACTGTATTCCGCCGTCCTTCTGGTGGCGTGTGAGTCGCCTGACGACGCAACCGTTCGCTCGCCGAATGGAAAGGTGGACGTGGACGTGGAGGCTGCAAGCGGCGGGGCAACGTACTCGGTATCCTATGACGGCACGTCCCTCGTGGAGCCCTCTGCGCTGGGCTTCGACTTCAGGTCCGCTCCGGCCTTCGGCGACAGCCTACGCATTGCGAGTGTGAAGACGAACAGCCATCAGTCGACGTGGGAACCGGTGTGGGGGGCGACCGAGGAGGTGGAAAATCACTACAACCAGGTGGATGTCACCCTTCAAGAGATCGGCGGTCCCGAGCGAACGCTGGACGTTACGTTCCGGGTGTACGACGACGGGGTCGGGTTCCGGTATTCCTTTCCCGACCAGGAGGCCCTGAGCGACTTTCAAATCACCGAAGAGCAGACCGAATTCGTGCTGGCCGGTGATTACACGACGTGGTGGCAGATCGCCAATTACAACTCCTACG
>CAZTDC010000255.1:0-5081 GCA_964612165.1 uncultured Salinivenus sp. | reverse complement strand
CGCATCGGGCCGGAGCGGCTGCGCGAGCTGGAGCCGCACGTGCGGGGCGTCGACGCGCTGCACGTGCCGGAAGCGGGCATCGTGGACTACCCGGGCGTGGCCCAGGCCCTGGCCGATCGTCTCACGGATCGCGGTCATCCGGTGCGCACCGGCGCGGAAGTGATCGACCTGCGGATGGAGGCGGATCAGGTGCGGGTCGTAAGCACGGCGGGCGACGTGCGAGCGCGGCACGTCGTGAACTGCGCGGGTCTCTACGCCGACCGCATCGCGGAGATGAGCGGGCAGGAAGGACTGGACGTGCAGATCGTGCCGTTTCGCGGCGAGTACTACGAGCTGGTCCCCGAGCGCCGGAAGCTCTGCCGCAACCTCATCTACCCGGTGCCCGATCCGAACTTCCCGTTCCTCGGGGTCCACTTTACGCGGATGGTGGACGGGCGCGTGGAGTGCGGGCCGAGCGCCGTCCTCTCGTTCGCCCGCGAAGGGTATCACCTGACAGACGTGGACTGGCGGGAGCTGTGGGAGATTCTCACGTATCGGGGCTTTCAGGCACTCTCAATGAGGCACTGGAAGAAGGGCCTCCGGGAGCTTTTGCAGTCGATGAGCAAGCGCGTCTACCTGCGGGCGGCGCGGCACCTCATTCCGGAGCTGGAGATGAGTGACTTCGTAAAAACACGGGCCGGCGTTCGAGCGCAGGCCCTGCATCCCGACGGGAGCCTGGAGGACGACTTCCTCATCATGGAGACCGATCGCGTCGTCAACGTCATCAACGCCGCCTCCCCCGCCGCCACCTCGGCCCTCAACATCGGCTCGCTCGTCGTGGAAAATTATCTCGACGACCGGCTGGATCGGATGCAGGTATCGGCGGCGACGGAGTGAAACGGACCTACAGGGTCGCACACGTAGGGTCGGCCCCCCCCCTCGTTTGAGGGGGAAAGCGCATTCGGGAAAGAGGCATCGCGGTGGCATACGCAGCCCCCTGCACGATCTCATCTATCCTTCCATTCCACCATCCTCTCAGACGGCCATGGCCTGGATCGACACCATCGACCTCGAGGACGCCGACGACGAGCTCCGCGCCCTCTACGACGAGATCATCGACACGCGGGGCAAGGTCTCCAACATCCTCAAGGTGCACAGCCTGAACCCGGCGGCGATGGCCGACCACCTCGAGCTCTACGACACGCTTCTTTTTGGCCGCTCCGACCTGCGCCGGGCCGAACGGGAGGCAATTGCGGTGGTCGTCTCCGCCGAGAACGACTGCACCTACTGCGTGCAGCACCACGGCGAGGCCCTGGCCGCCTACTGGGACGACGATCGCGTCGAGCAGATGAGCACCGACTACACGGCCCTGAATGACCTGGACGAAAAGCTCCGCGCGGCCTGCGACGTGGCGGCCACGCTCACCCGCTCTCCGGACGCGATGACCGAAGCCGACGTAGAGCGCCTCCGTAATGTCGGTTGGTCGGACCGATCGATCCTCGACATCGTCCTCATCACCGCCTACTTCAACTTCGTCAACCGCATCGCGACGGGGCTGGGCGTCGACGTGACGGCCGAGGAGGTCGCCGGATACAACTATTGATTCTACATTTCGGATTGAGGGTTTTTGAGTTGAGAATTAGAGTGGTCGTGGTCGGAGGTCGGCGGAGCGGTGTTGGGGGGACGGAGCCCCCTGATCGTTCGAGGGCACTGGAAAAAGGACGTTGACCGAAACACTTGTGCCTCCGAGCGTCCATTCGTTTCGGCCAATGCCGTTGATCGGAGGCAACAGAGCGTCCAGAACGTGAACGAGGGGCTTCACATGCGATTGCTCCAGCCAGGACGTCCATTTCGGCACACCCGACCCCCGCCTGCGTTAAGAAGCTAGTCAATCACACTGTCAACCTCACCCCAGCCGCAACGGAGTCTTATGTCTGACCCCATTCGCATTCAGTTCGTGTGCCTCGGCAACATCTGCCGGAGTCCCCTCGCCAAGGTCGTTTTTCGGGACAAGGTCGAGGACGCCGGGCTTGAGGACCATATCGAGATTGTCTCCTCCGGCACGGGCAGCTGGCACATTGGCGAACAGGCGGACGACCGGATGCGCAAGACGGCCGAGCGCAAGGGCCTGTCGCTCGAAGAGCATCGCGCCTCCCAGTTCCAGGCCGAGGATCTGGAGACGTTCGACCACATCTTCGTGATGGATAAGAGCAACCTGAACGACGTGCTCACCCTCGACGAGAACGAGGAGTACGGCGGCAAGGTGCGGCTCTTCCGTGAGTTCGATCCGGAGCCGGGCGACTATCAGGTGCCGGATCCCTACCACGGCGGGCGAGAGGGCTTCGAGAACGTCTACGAGATCGTGGAGCGCACGTCGGACATGCTCCTCCACCGCCTCGTCGACGAGTACGACCTCGGCGAGCACGTGAACGGTGGTCAGGAGAGCGCGGGAGAGGAAGAGCGTGGGAGCTGATCCCCCGAGCCAGTGATTGATCTCTCTGCACCCCCGCGCCCATTCGCCCACGTCCAGTGCCATGCTTCCGGATTCGCTACGCGACGTCCTCGAAGAGCGGCTCGACGTGTCGATCGATTCGGTCGCGACCGTCGGGGGCGGCTGCATCGCCAACGCGTGCCGCCTCGAAACGGACGCCTCGCCCTTCTTCCTGAAGTACGGCGACGAATCGGTGGCCCGCACTTTCCCAGGAGAGGCCGCCGGACTGGAGGCGCTTGGGGAGGCGGAGTCGCCGCTGGAAGTGCCGTCTGTCCTCGAAACGGCGCCGCCGGACGGAGGCCGGCCCGGGTTCCTCGTCATGGAATGGATCAACGCAGGGCGAAAGGGCCGGCGGTTCTGGGAGCAGTTTGGAGAGGGGCTCGCCGAGCTCCATCGTCATACCGAAGAAGAGTACGGGTTCGATCAAGACAACTTTATCGGCCGGACGCCTCAACAGAACGAATGGATGGACAACTGGCCATCGTTTTTCCGGACGCAGCGGTTGGAGCCGCAGGTGGAGCTCGCCCGCGAGCAGGGCCGGTGGCGCGCCGAGTGGAATGAGTCGCTGGAGGCACTCTACCGGCGCCTGTCCGAAATTCTCCCTGGTGCCCCGGAGCCGTCCGTGCTCCACGGTGACCTCTGGAAGGGCAACTTCATGGTGACGGCGGTCGGCGAACCGGCGATCATCGACCCGGCCACATACTACGGCCACCGCGAGGCCGACCTGGCTATGACGGAGCTCTTCGGCGGCTTTCAGGATCGCTTCTACGAGGCCTATCGCAGCGCGTGGGCGCTGGAGCCGGGCTACGAGACGCGCCGGGAGATCTACAACCTGTACCACCTCATCAACCACCTGAACCTCTTCGGGGCAGGCTACGCCAACTCCGTCGCCTCCACGCTCCGGCAATTCGGGTAACTCACCCAATGAGAGATTGGGCCGGAGGAGAGATAGAAACGGTCCGCCAGGTCCATCTCGGCGCTCGCCTGAGCCGATCCAACAGCCTTGAAGATCGCTGGTCTACTCGGGAAATTTCTATTTCTGTTATTGTTTTTCGTTTTTGCCGCCCGCGTCTGTTTTCCGGTGGATGATCCTGTGGATAACTTCATGTTGGAGGAATGGCGTTTCTACGGCGTTGCGTATGACAGAGGGAGAATCCCTCCTCATTCGCTCTCTGGGGCACTTATCGCTCCTTGGGTCTATTTCTGTTATTGTGAACGAGTCAAGCTGAAGAATCGTTAGTTGACTGTGGATAAATCGGCGTGTGGTCAATGCTCGTATAGTGTGGAGTCAGCGAATCCCAGTACATCAACTCGGGTGAGGGGGATGACGCTCGCGCCTTGTTGCGTCCCAAGAAGGGCGAGCACTGGCGGATGACGCTTTGCACGTTCTCCTACCCCACCTCCAGCCGCCGAAGCCCCCGCCCGAAGACCTCGGCCAGATAATCGATGTAGTCGCGGCCCATGATCTCGGCGATAATCGCGAAGGTATCGTCCGGGACGAACGTGGGCAGGGGATTCACCTCCAGAAACCACGGCTGTCCGTCGGCGTCGACGCGGAAGTCGGCCCGCGCAAAGTCGCGGCAGTCGAGCGTGGTGAAGACGCGGAGGGCCAGATCCTGCAGTCGCTGTTCGAGATCAGACTCGAGTGTGCCCGCGAGTTCGTAATCCCAGTCGGTGTCGGCGGAGGGGGCGCCGCGGTGCTCCAGGGCATGCAGGCCGATGCCAGTGGAGGGTTCCACGCCCCGCTGCAGGGCGGGCAGCGCCTCGGGCGGGTTGTGCCCCACGACGGCCACGGTGAACTCGCCCCCGCCCTCCACGAACCCCTCGACCAGGGCGTCTTGCTCGTACGTGGAAGCAATGTGCCCCACCTCTTCTCTGAGAGCGGCCGCATCCTCGACCCGGCTCTGCGGCGTGATGCCTTTCGAGGTGCCTTCGTAGCGCGGCTTGACGAAGAGGGGAAACGGCGGCAGGTCGGTCGGGTCCACGTCCGCGGCGCCGCCGAAGACGCGGTGGGGCGGGGTGGGCACGTCGGCGGCCGCGACCAGGTCTTTCGTCCACGCCTTGTCGAGCGTGACCGAGAGGGTGAGGGCATCGGAGCCGAGGTACGGGATGCTCGCCATCTCCAGCAGGATGGGGGCGTAGGCCTCGCGGTTGCGGCTGCGGGCCCCCTCGGCAATGTTGATCGCCGCGTCGAGATCCAGCCCTTCGTCCAACCGCTCACGCAGGTCGAACGCCGTGCCCACCCGAACGGGCGTGTGCCCCATATGCTGCACTGTTTCCGCGAGCGTCTCCACCGTTTCCTCCGGTTCGTATTCCGCGTCCGCGTCGGGGGGATCGTCGTCGGTCCACGGGTAGGCGTCGAAGGTGTCGTAGATCAGGCCGATGCGCATGGGGAAGGGTCGGAGCGTAGAACGGTCGAACGCGTTATTCGAAAGGCGGAATCCGAAGGAGAGTCTTGCAGCCCGGACAGGCCGGAAAGAAGAGAATCGGACGTCTTTCCCCCTTGCCAGTCCGTCCAGTCTCTTGAGGCTGTGCGTTGTAATTGCCGTCTCCCCGCCAACAAAACCCCGGCCTCATCGTTCGGGAAAATCCACCGCGATTCTCGACAGAT